>CBRAFO010000004.1:0-96958 GCA_967755175.1 uncultured Opitutaceae bacterium
CCTTGGCGCCAGCGGCCTCGAGCTTCTTCTTGATCTCTTCGGCGTCGGCCTTGGAAGCGCCTTCCTTGACGGGCTTCGGTGCGCCTTCGACGAGGTCCTTGGCTTCCTTAAGGCCCAGACCGGTGATGGCGCGGACTTCCTTAATGACGCCGATCTTGTTCGCGCCAGCCTCAGCGAGGATGACGTTGAACTCGGTCTTCTCTTCGACAACGGCGGCGGCGGCGCCACCAGCAGGAGCGGCAGCGACGGCAGCAGCGGCGGAAACGCCCCACTTGCCTTCGAGGTCTTTAACGAGGTTGGCGAGTTCGAGAACGGGCTGGGCGGACAGCCACTCGATGACTTGGTCTTTGGTGATATTGCTCATGGTATTAACTTTCCTGGAGAAACTAGCGGTTTCGGGAATGAAACACGTTTAAGGGACGTATCCCCTAGCCTGCTCCTGTGGATTTTTGGGCTTCTCGAAGGCGCCGGTTTTATCAACCGACGCCTTCTCAAAATGGTTGGGTGATTAGGCGGCGGGCTGCTCTTTTTTGACCTTGGCGTCGAGGACGCGAACGAAGGACGCAGCGTTGCTGGTGAGCAAGCTGAGGAACTGCGAACGGAGGACGTTGAAGGGAGGCAGATCGGCGATCACAGCGAGTTCCTTCGCGGTGAAGATCTTCTTCTCCAAAACGCCAACCTTCACCTCGAGCTTTTGCTTCTTATCGAAGAAAGACTTGAGGATCTTCGCGACGCCAGCCGGGTTCTTGCCGCCAACGAGGATGGCCGTCGGGCCAGCCAGCGTGGATGCGTCGAACTCGGGCAGACCGAGGGCCTTGGCGGCCACGCGGAGGGAGCTGTTCTTGACGACGTGGAACTCGGCGTTCTCAGCCGCGAGGCTGTTACGGAGTTCGGCGACATCAGAAACGGTGACCTTCGAGAAATTCGCGAGGATGACGTAGTCGGACTTCTTGAGGTGCGACTCGACTTCGCTGATCAGGTATTGTTTTTCGGCTCTCATGGGTAGGGTTCCGATTAGTATTTGCTGTATTCGGTGGAGGCGATGTGAACGCCAGGGCTCATCGAGGATGAGATACCGATGCTCTTGATGTAGTTACCCTTGAAAGACGAGGGCTTGGCCTTGCTGATGGCCTCGAGAACCGCCTGGGCGTTCTCAAGAATCTGCGCGCTCGTGAAGGAGCGCTTGCCGATGCCGACGCCGATGTTGGCGGCCTTGTCCATCTTGAACTCCACGCGGCCGGCCTTGACAGCCTTGATGCCAGCGGGGATGTCGTCGGTCACGGTGCCGGACTTCGGATTGGGCATGAGGCCCTTGGGACCGAGGACGCGGGCGAGCGTGCGAACCTGCTTCATGGCTTCGGTCGTCGCGATGGCGACGTCGAAGTCGAGCCAGCCTTCGCTGACCTTCTTCATGAGCTCGGCGAGGCCGGCTTCGTCGGCACCGGCCTTGAGGGCGACCTCAGGGGAGTCGGTGAAAACGATCACGCGAACCTTCTTGCCGGAGCCATTGGGCAACGGGGTGGTGCCACGCACCATCTGGTCGCCTTGCGTGGCGTCAACGCCGAGGCGGATAGAGAGCTCGACGGTTTCGTCGAACTTGGCCTTGGGGAACTTGGAAAGGACTTCCACGGCTTCAGCCAGCGGATAACCTTTCGTGAGGTCGGCGCTCTTGACGGCGCTGACGTAGCGTTTGCTTTGTTTTTCGGGCATTAGATACTCCTTGCGGTGTTAGCGTCCTTGGTAGGACTCCCGCGTTGAGTGGTTTTTGTTTCGGACGGAAATTAGTCGACGACTTCGATGCCCATGTTGCGGGCGGTGCCGGCGATGATCTTGATACCAGCGGCTTCATCGTTGGCGTTCATGTCGGCCTTCTTGAGCTTCCAGATTTCGGCGAGCTGCTTGGTGGTGACCTTGCCGACCTTGTCCTGGTTGGGCTTGGCGGAACCGGAAGCGATGTTCGCGGCCTTCTTCAGAAGGACGGACGCCGGGGGCGACTTGAGGATGAAGGTGAAGCTCTTGTCAGAGTAGACCGTGATGACCACGGGCAAGATCATGCCGTTCTGGTCCTTGGTCTTGGCGTTGAATTCTTTGCAGAACGCCATGATGTTGACGCCTTGGGCGCCGAGCGCGGGACCGACGGGGGGCGCGGGATTAGCGGCGCCGGCGGGCAGTTGGAGACGGATGTAACCTTGGATCTTCTTGGCCATGTGAGTAAGTGAGTTGGCGGGTGTTTAGTGACGTGTTTTGCTGAACGTCGGCGGTGTCAAAGAGGGCGTCGGCTCACTCGGTGAGACGTTGCACCTGCCAGTATTCGAGCTCGACCGGGGTGAACCGGCCGAAAATGGAAACGGAGATCTTGAGCTTGCCGCGGGCGGGATCGATCTCGTCGATGCGGCCGGTCAAGTTCGCGAAAGCGCCGTCAGTGATCTTAACTTCTTCACCCAGCTCGTAGGAGACCTTGGGAACTTCCTTGCCGTTCGCCTCAGCGATACGGGCCTTGATTTCGTCAACCTCGGACTGGCGAAGGGCGGCGGGTTTTTCACCACCGACAAAGCTGATGACGCCGGCAACTTCTTTTACGAAATACCACGGCTTGTTGATCAAGTGGCCGTCTTCGAAGAGGCGCATCTGGATGAACACGTAGCCGGGGTAGAGCTTGCGGGTCTTGGTGCTCTTCTTGCCACCTTTGACTTCGGAAACGACCTCGGTGGGCATGAGAACATCGAAGATATAATCATCGAGTTCTTCGACCCGCTTAAACTTCTCAATGTAGGCCTTCACCTTATTCTCCTGACCGGAGAGGGTGTGGAGGGCAAACCATTGGGCGCCGGCGGGCACAGTCGTTTCAGTGGACATGAACGGGAAAAACGGGAGGGGTTAGCTAACCCAAGAGGTGAAAAGATCGACGACTTGGTAAAGGGCGAAGTCGCTGATACTGGTGAAGACACCGAGGATGACAGCGGCCACAATGACCACGATGGTCGAATCGCGCAGCTCGGTCTTGGTCGGCCAAGTGGCCTTCTTAAGTTCGTCGATAATCTCACCGGCGAAAATACGGGTGCTGCGGAACGGGTTCGTCATTTTTGAAAGTGGCAGGCGCGGAGGGAATCGAACCCCCAACCAACGGTTTTGGAGACCGCTACTCTACCAATTGAGCTACACGCCTGTAGGTTGATTTTTAGACGACGCAGCCGAGGCCCCTTTTACGAGGCCTCGGCGGGCGTTTTCTAAAACAGATACAAAAACTTATTCGATGATCTCGGTGATACGACCGGCACCGATGGTGCGACCGCCTTCGCGGATAGCGAAGCGCTGGGTCGTCTCCATGGCGATCGGAACGATCAGATCGATTTCAACGGAAATGTTGTCGCCGGGCATGATCATCTCGACGCCCTTCGGAAGGTTAACGATACCGGTCACGTCCGTGGTGCGGAAGTAGAACTGGGGGCGGTAACCATTGAAGAACGGCGTGTGACGGCCGCCCTCTTCCTTGGAGAGAACGTAGATCTCGGCCTTGGCCTTCTTGTGCGGCTTGATGGACTTCGGAGCAGCAAGCACTTGACCGCGCTCGATGGCTTCCTTGTCGATACCGCGGAGGAGGATACCGACGTTGTCGCCAGCTTGACCGGAGTCGAGGAGCTTGCGGAACATTTCGATACCGGTGACGACGGAGGTCACGGTGTCCTTGAGACCAACGATTTCGATGGTGTCGTTGACCTTGATGATACCGCGCTCGATACGACCGGTGGCAACGGTGCCGCGGCCGGTGATGGAGAACACGTCTTCAACAGACATCAGGAAGGGCTTGTCGTGCTCACGAGCCGGCTCGGGGATGTCCTTGTCGATGGCGTCCATCAAAGCGGTGATGGCGGCGTTACCCTCGGGCTTGTTCTCGAGAGCGGCGGTGGCGGAACCACGGACGATCGTGGTGTTGTCGCCGTCGAACTGATACTTAGAGAGGAGCTCGCGGATTTCCATCTCAACGAGGTCGAGGAGCTCGGCGTCGTCGATGAGGTCAACCTTGTTGAGCCAGACAACGATCTTCGGAACGCCCACCTGGCGGGCGAGGAGGATGTGCTCGCGGGTCTGTGGCATCGGGCCGTCAGCAGCGGAGACCACGAGGATCGCGCCGTCCATCTGGGCGGCACCGGTGATCATGTTCTTAACGAAGTCGGCGTGGCCGGGGCAATCGACGTGCGCATAGTGGCGCTTTTCGGTCTGATACTCAACGTGAGCGACCGAGATCGTGACGATCTTGGAGGCGTCACGGACGGTGCCGCCCTTAGCGATGTCCGCGTAGGTCTTGACCTCGGCGAGCCCCTTGCGCGCCTGAACGGCAAGGATGGCGGTCGTCGTGGTGGTTTTACCGTGGTCAACGTGGCCGATGGTGCCGACGTTAACGTGGGGTTTGGTGCGTTCGAATGTGCCTTTAGCCATGGTGAAATGTGATGAGTTTGAGTGTCGGAAAGTTGCTTCTGACGAGTTTTGACCTGGAGCCCAGAATCGGATTCGAACCGACGACCTCGTCCTTACCAAGGACGTGCTCTGCCAACTGAGCTATCTGGGCGTAACTAGGAAATGGTCAAAAAACGAGAAAAGGAACGGTGACCGTGGCGAGCCGTTTTTCGGCCGTCAACTTCAATTTTGGCCTTTTTTCGTCGAAGTCTTACGGGCCGACGCGGAACGCGTAGAAGCCCGGAGACAAGCGGTCCCCAAGACGCACATTTTTCTTCAGATGGGAACGAAAATATTCATCAACTTCATCAGAGCCTGAGCTGGCCGTTACCACCAAGTCCCCGGCAAATCCCGCGCGCGTGACCGCACCCATAAGTTCAAGCGGTTGCCAGTCACCGTCCGGTAGCCCTCCAAGAGCGGTGAGATCAAGCGCCAGAACCACCTTCCCGCTGCTCGCATTCACCGCTTCGACCTGCCCTGAACGAGTCTTGATGGGCTCAACCGAACCGTCCCCACGACCAAGCGCCAACGGAGCCTCGGAGCGTTCGGTTAGGCGTAAACCGTCCACGGGAGCTGCCGGCACTAGCACCGGCGAAGGAAACGCCTCCGGACCTTTTTTCGTTAGCTCGGGAGGGAGCGCAGCAAACGGCCCCCGGGCACCCGCTTTAGCTTCGTCTGGAAGCTTGGGCTCGTTGCTGTTCATCGGTGACGGAATGAACAAGGGCGCTGGGTCGTAAGCGGCAAGCTGCTCGGCGAGCAACTCCTTCGGTAACGATGCGTCGATCTGGGTTAACCCAAGCGCGGGCAACCCCGTGGGCGCGCTCTGAAGCCAGCTCCCGTCCGGAAGCTGCAGCCAACCAACCGCAGCGACGATAACAACCGCAACGCCTGCGCTCACCGCAACCCAAGGAAAGCGTTGTTTCGAAGCCATGCAGGAGATCAGGGAGTTCTCACGGGCTCCGCGGCGACTTGCACGGAGGCGAATCCGGCCGCGCGCGCCATATCGTAAACCTCAGTCAAGTCCCGGGTCGTCAGCGATGCATCGGCCTGCACGAGCAAGCGTAGTCCCGGTTGGCGTTGCCCACGTTCGAAGAGATATTGGCGCAAGCCGGCGAAATTCACTTTGGCGCCTTCAACAAAGGCCATGTCCGACCCCTTAATCGCGATCACCACGTCCGTCGAAACCGCGCCCCGGATCGCCTCCGGCAGCGGCGGCACTTTAAAGTCCACGCCCAAGCCCGGCGACAGCACGAAGCGCGATCCAAACAGCACGAAAAACAGGACGATCAAACCACCGTTGATGTAGAATAAACTCTCAAAGCTGCGCGGCGGCGGCTTTAGCCGGGAGGACAGATTAAGCGGACGCGTGATCATGATTTCACGGAAGGCGCCACCGCGGTAACTGTTGTAACCGGAGCCGTCGCCCCGTTCGCTTCGGGCACAGAAGCCCCTTCGGCTTTACGGTAGTCGGTCAGCAGATAACGCATGATCTCGTTACCCGCCCATTCGATGTCGCGCACGATCGCGCGCACGCGTCCGTGCAAGAAGTGGTAGGCAAGGTGCGCCGGGATCGCCAGCACCAGACTCCCCGCCGTCGCGAGCAAAGCCTGCCACATCCCACCCGAGAGGGCGCGGGCCGTCGCGTATTCTCCACCTTGCATGAATTTGTGAAAGGTCTCGGCCATTCCCAAGATCGTGCCGAGCAAACCGACCATCGGAGCGATCTGCGCAATGGCCGCAATCGACCCCAGCCGGCGCTCCAACGCAGGCAACTCCACCACCGCAGCTTCCTGCACCGCGTAACGCATCCGCGTTTCGTCATCATGCGCGTGAATGAGCGCCGCCTTCACCACCGCCGCGACCGGACCAGGGGTCTCTTCGCACAACGTAAGTGCTTCGATGATACGCCGTTTGCCGAGAGTGTTTTTGATGCCGTCCACAAAGGTCGTGGATTTGATCTGCCCGCGGTGCAGATAGAATGTGCGCTCGATAAACAGCACCACGACGATGACCGTCATGAGCAGCAACACCCACATCATGGAGCCGCCGCGGGTCAAAATACTGGGATCAGATGGCATGGAAAACGGGTTTAATAGAAAGGGGTCGAGAGATTCAAATGGCGAAGTTCAGCAGGCGGCAGGCGATGCGTGAAGCGCGGTCACGATTGCGGGTGGCCTCCCGCACGGATGAATTTCTCTCGTGCGAGCTTGGGGAACGGAAGGTTTTTAAGAAGGATGATTTCGTAAGCGTTACGCGCCTCCTCCAAGTCACCACGCTCACGGCGCAGGTCGCCCAACCTGAGCAGCGAGCGGGCAAGCCAGTAACGCCCCTTAGGACCCAGCTGGGCCGCTTGGACGTTATCCATCAAGTAGGTCGTAACCAGCGTCCACCAGACGGTTTCCGACCGGGCGAAGTCTGGGGATTTCCCGTTGGTCGCCAGCAGATCGCCCAATTGAAAACCCGCCTCGACACGCAGATCCACAGAAGCCGCCGGGAGGTCCTGCAACCGCTCCAAAATCGTCAGCGCACTCTCGTAGTTTGACACATCGTCGGGAGTGATTTGCGCACGATGGCAGGCCGCCAGCGCCAACTCCGCCGCGAGCACACCCGGATGCTGCGCGTAATTATTGATCAAATACTCGTAGGTCTGCCGCGCCCGGGGAAAATCATTCAACCGGCGCGCCAGGTCGCCCTGCTTGAGACGCGCGTAAAACACGATCGGCGATCCCGCGTATTCCTTCTCGCTCACGATGCGCTCAAGGATGCGATAGGCCTCTTCGTAAAACTGATCCTGCCCACGTTGCTCGGCGTTGAGCGCGGCGCGATACAGCGCATAGGGCGCATAAGGGTGCTGCTTGAACTCGTCGGCCAGCTTGGTGAGCCGCTCCTGCGCATCGACGAAACGGTTGTTCTCCGTGTAGTAATCCGCCTCATCGATGTAGGAATAAACAGCGGCGTCCGACCGCGGGAAATCGACGCGCAAAGCCGCCAGCGTGGCCAGAGCCTCAGCAGCGGCGTCGAGTCGGAACTGCGCCTTCGCCTGTAACAACCGTGTGCTCGCCTCCACCTCGGCATGCAACCCCGCATCTAACCCGTCCAAGAGCGCCGGCAGCGCCGCCGCCAACTCCAGCGTCTTCTGCGGTTTGTCGGCCTCCAACGAAAGTCTCGCCTGCAACCACGCCATGCGCGCCCGCAACGCAGGCGGCAAGGCACTCTCGCCAATGCCGCGAATCATCACGCTATTCACTCGTGTGTAGGCTTCAGCATCGCGTCCGACCGCTTGCAGAGCACGGGCGAGCGTCCACTCCGCCTGCCAGCGCTGAACGACACCTAGGCGCGCATCGGACGCAAAACCGTCGAGCAGTTTTGCCGCCTCGTCCAGCCGTTGGCCATGGATCTTCGACAACACACGCTGCGCCATCAATCCGCCCGGTGAAACACCCGCCGGGATCTCGTTCAACGCCACCGCATAAGCCTCATCCGCGGCAGCATAGTCGCCCGCATAGAAATACGCCTCGGCGACCATCACCGCGAGCGAGGCCCTCACGTTGCCTGCAGGCAGTTCCGCACGCGCCTGCGCCGCATAATCCGCCGCCGCGCGGTAGCGCCTCAACTCCCAAGCCAAGTCGGCCAGCAGCCCGAGCGCGGCAGGCTTCAATTCCGACGAGGGGAACTTCGCCAGCAACGCCTTCGCATCCAACTCGGCCTGCGCCTGATTGGCCGTGGCAACCGGTTCCTGCGCACCCGGTTTCTCCACGATCGCCACCTGCTTTTCCGCGAGGCCCAGTTGCGCGCGCACCAACAACAAGTCCGCTAAAATCGGATGAGGAGGCGAAGCCGTGATCAACCCGTTGAGCTTCGCAAAAAAAGCAGCATCCGCCGCGTCCCGGGCGAGCAGTTGCAACGCCACGCGCTGCAACGTCGAATCTTCGGAGCTGGCCAGCAGACCTTCCAACGCATTGCGGCCTTCGGCACGTTGCGCGCCGGCCGTGAGTCCTAAGAGCAGGCGAAAATCATCCCGCGCTCCGCGCTCGCCCGAGGGCAGCGCTTGCAGCTGTTTACTCAGGAAGTCCACCGCCTCGGCGGTGCGGCCACGCGTGGCGAGCAAGGCCGCATACTGACGGGCATAGGCATATCCAACGCTCTTTCCCTGATAACGTTCGGCGCTCTGTCGCAGCGTGTTCAACTGCGCCTCCGTCGCGTCGCCCAAGTTCAATCTCGCCCGCTCACGCGCGAGCGTGAACTGCGCGCGTTGCATATCGGACGCCGCCACGTCGCTCGCGATCTGATATGCATCCCGCGCCTTCGTAAAATCGCCGCCCGCATCCGCCACCTGCCCTTGTAGAAAATACCACCAGCCGCGTTCAGCCGGGGCGATGTCATCCGCCTTGGTCGTCGCCAAGACCTGCTTCGCCACATCGATGCGCTTGCGACGCACACCGATCAAACCCGCCCGTAATTGGTAAGCTGCCGAAGGGCTTCCCCGGTAAAGTTGCAACGCCCGCTCCGCTTCGTCGGTGAGACCTTGGTCAAGACGCGCCGTGACCAATTCCAACACCAACCCATCGCGCTCCGCTCCCACCGTGTGCAACGAACCGAGCAACTGTGTATAAATCTCCGCCGCGACCGAAGGGAACCCGAGCTCAAGCGCCCGCCGCGCCGCCACGAACATCCGCAACTCCCCTCCCGGCAACACTGAAACTTCCGCCGGCGACACCAAGGGAGCGGTTTCTACGGGTGCATCGACGGCACGTGCGACCGGTATGGATACGGCAGCGGCCAACAGCAGAAAAAGCAGGGTTCGAAACGACATGCGAAGGCGTCACGTTGCTCGTCACCCTAGAAACAATCAACCGCGTTGTAACGAGTTCCTCCTCGCGCCGCCCCTCTCCCCGCGCACACTCGCCAACGTTCTTCAACCGCCCGCTTCTTCAACCATGAGCCTCGTCCTTATCGTTCTCGGTGTGCTGCTTCTCTCTGTGGTGATTCTCGGCCTTTGGGCCGTCGGCATCTACAACAGCCTCGTCACTCTCCGTAACCGTTTTAAGAACGCGTTCGCCCAGATCGATGTTCAATTAAAGCGCCGCTACGACCTCATCCCCAACCTCGTCGAGACCGCCAAGGGCTACCTCAAGCACGAACGCGAGACGCTCGAAGCCGTCATCAAAGCCCGCAACATCGCCGCCGCCGCCGCTCAAACGGCCGCCGCCAACCCCGCCGATTCCAACGCCGTGCGCGGTCTCTTGTCCGCCGAAGCCGGCTTGGGCGGCGCACTTTCCCGCTTGATGGTCGTCTCCGAGCAATATCCCGACCTGAAGGCCAACCAGAACATGATGCAGCTCACCGAGGAGCTTACCTCGACCGAGAACAAGATCTCGTTCGCCCGTCAGGCCTACAACGACAGCGTGATGACCTATAACACGCAGCGCGAAACGTTCCCCTCGGTTATCCTCGCCGGCGCCTTCGGCTTCCTACCCGCCGAACTCTTCAAGATCGACGACCCGACCGAGCGCAACGCACCGAAGGTCAGCTTCACCTGAGGAGGCAGGCATGGGGCGAGAGGCGAAGGGCGATGGGTGGTGTGCTTAAACCTTATCGCCCTCGCCACTCCCGGCCCCATCGCCCATTGCCTTTCGCCTCTCGCCTCCCCCATGGACTTCTTTGAAGCCCAAGCTCGCGCGAAGAAGCGCACGACTCGCCTCGTCGTTCTCTTTGTGTTCGCCGTCCTCGGCACCATCGCAGCCGGCTACTTCGCGTTTATCACACTGACCGCGCTATATGGCGTGCGCGCCACCGCGAATGGCGGCGGACTCGAACGCGCCCACGGCGGCATCGCCAACCTAGACCTCTGGCAGCCCGGAGCGTTGATCGCCTTCTCGCTGCTCACCCTCGTCGTGGTCGGTCTCTCCGCACTCGGTAAATGGCTCCAGCTCCGCGCGGGCGGCCGCGCCGTGGCCGAGATGGTCGGCGCTCGTCTCGTGCCCGCGCAAACCGACGATCCGAACGAACGCCGATTGCTCAACATCGTCGAGGAAATGGCCATCGCCTCCGGCCTGCCGCTCCCCGCGGTTTACGTCCTCGATGATGAAACCGGCATCAATGCCTTTGCCGCCGGCCTCACCACCAGCGATGCCGTAGTCTGCGCCACGCGTGGCACGCTCGAAAAACTCAACCGCGACGAACTCCAAGGCGTCATCGCCCACGAGTTCAGCCACATCCTCAACGGTGACATGCGCCTCAACCTGCGCCTCACCGCCGTGCTCTATGGCATCCTCGTGATCGGGCTCATCGGCCGCGGCATTATCGAAAGCCTTCGTTTCAGCCGCCCGCGCCGAGACAGCAAAGAAGGCAACGGAGTGGTCATCATCCTCGCGGTCGGCATCGTCCTGCTGATCCTCGGTTACGTCGGCTATTTCTTCGGCCGGCTCATCCAAGCCGCCGTCTCTCGCCAGCGTGAATTCCTCGCCGACGCCTCCGCCGTGCAGTTCACTCGCAACCCCGCCGGCATCACGGGCGCCCTCAAAAAAATCGGCGGCTACGCCCTCGGTTCGCGCATTCAAACCACCAAGGCCGGCGAACTCAGCCATTTCTTCTTTGCCCAGGGTTTCCAGTCCTCCTTCGGTGGTCTCTGGGCCACCCACCCCGCGCTCGACGAACGTATCCGCTCAGTCGATCCATCCTTCGACGGCCGCTACTTCGAGCCGCCCGCAGTCGTCGATGTCGCCGCTGAATCGTGGAGCCGCAAACGCACGCACGCTTCTCCCATCTCCGCCGCTGCTCACGTCTCGCCTCGACCCGCGCTCAATCCGCTCACCCTCATCGCCTCCATCGGCACACTCGAAACGCAGCAAGTCGAACGCGCCCAGTCCCTGGCCGAGTCGATCCCGCCAGCCCTCCGCGAAGCTGTGCGCACACCCGCCGGAGCCGCGGCCGTCGTCTGCGGTTTGCTGCTCGATGCCGACGCCACCGTGCGGGCCCGTCAACACGAGCTCGTTCAACGTTTCGCCGGTGAGACGATCACCGCCGCCCTGCCCGCGCTTGAAGCCAGCCTCCTCGCGTTGCCCGAGGATGCGCGTTTGCCGTTGCTCTTGCTCACGCCGCCCGCCCTGCGCCAGCTCGCGCCCGCCGACTTGGCCCGCCTGCTCGAAACCCTCGACGAACTCGTCCACGCCGACGGCCGCGTGAGCGTCTTCGAATTTGCCCTGCAAAAAGTCCTCACCCACCACCTCGACCTCGGTGCCCGACCGACGGGCCGACGCGAAACCTACTCACCGTCCGATGTGTCGCCCGAGATCTCCGTGGTGCTATCCTTCGGCGCTCGTCTGAGCGCGGCCGACGAAGGCGAAGCCACACTGGCATTCAACGCCGGTGCCGCCGGGTTCTCCGGACTTTATCCTCCCCTCGCCTTGTGCCCGCCCGCACCCGACGCGCTTGACCAGCTCGACGCCGCCTTGGACAAGCTCGCGCTCGCCTACGGCCCCGCGAAAAAGCGCGTCCTCACCGCCCTCGCCGCCACGGTGGCCAGCGACGGCCGGATCGATCCCGAGGAAGCCGAACTGCTCCGCGCCCTCTCCTCCGCGCTCGACTGTCCCATGCCGCTCGCCATTTAAGCGAAGCATGCACTGGGTTTTCCTTGGCGGATACGGCCTCGTTTTTCTCGCGCTCTTAATCGGCGCGGCGCTCTGGCGTCGGAAAAACCGCAAGACCCGCGCCCCCTTTCCTGACAACGCCAAGCTCCTGCGCGGTCCCGGCGAAACCCTGCGCCGCAAACTGGCCGCACTCGACGAGCAGATCGTTTATCAACTCCTCGCCGCCTTCATCGTGCCGCTGGTCGTTGGTTGCGCGCTCGCCTGGATCGCCACCCACATCTCCGGTCCCGCTCAAATCATTTGGCTGGTTGCCGCCATGCTGGGCCTGCTGCTCTGCCTCGTGCTGGTGATCCGCCACCTCGTCGCGGGCATCGAGCGCTGGCGCAACACCTGGCTCGGCTACTTCGGCGAACGTGTCGTGGCCGAGGCGCTTGAGCCCCTCAAAGCCGAAGGCTTCCGCATCTTTCACGACGTGCCAGCCGGCGACGCGACCCACCCCTTCAACATCGACCACGTGGTCGTCGGTTCCTTGGGTGTGTTCGTGATCGAGACCAAGACCCGCCGCAAAGGTCGTGCCCGCGCCGGCTTCGCCGAAAACCAGATCATCTACGATGGTCACGTGCTCGCCTATCCTTGGGGCGAAGACCGCTACGGACTCGATCAGGCGCAACGTCACGCCGATTGGCTGAGCACGTGGGTCGAGCAACTTCTCGGACAACCCGTTCCGGTCCAAGCCATCCTCACGTTCCCCGGCTGGATGGTCATCTCCCGCGCCCGCGGCGAAGTCACCGTGCTTAACCCCAAGCAAATTCCCAGTGCCGTCGCCCTGCCCGCGAGCGGCAAACCGGTTCTCGATACACGCCAACTCGATCTTATTTCCCACCAGTTGGACACCCGCTGCCGCGATGTAGAGTTTTGAGCCATTCGCTCCGCAAGGCAGGGAACTGTTGGTAGCAACGTAGCTCAATCTCGCACGTTACTATAACCACACGTTTTTCCTTTTCTGCCATGGACGTATTGATTCCCTCACACGACTGTCCCCCCGTTTTATAACCCCTATGAACAAAGAAGTCCCTTGGATTGCCGCACTGTGCGTGCAGGAACACGTCATCAACGCCACTCAAGCCAGCCGGATACTCGCGTCCATGGCGACCGAGAGCGACGCGATGGTCTTTGCCCAAGCCGTCATCGACCAAATGGGGATCACCGATATCGCGCTCATGACTCGCCTCGCGACCGAAGCGCAAGAACTTGCCGCCTCGGGGGCGGAGCCGCCGTCCGTCGGTCCAGCCCCGGTCATCAAGACCACGCCTCCTCCCGTCCCTAAACCCTCGCCCGCCCCCGCCGTCGCAGCCCCGGCGATCGCAGCCCCGGCGATTCCGATTCCTTCCCCCGCCCGCAACGCTCCGCCGGTAAACTTCGCCCAGATCAAGTCCCTCACGGAACCCGAGTTGAAGTCCTTCATGTTGAGCCTCCTTGAAACCGCGCAAGCGATGGGTGCAAGCGACCTCCACCTCTCCGCCGGTGCCGCACCCTTTGTTCGCAACATGCGGGCTCTGGACTTTCTCTCCACCACTCCTCTTTCCGCCGAAGACGCGCACAAGCTCAACACCTGCCTGCTCTCCTCCGACCAGAAGAGCCTGTTTGCCCAACATCACGATCACGACTACGCCCTCGCGATGAAAGGCGGCCGGCGCATCCGCGTGAATTTGTTGGAACACCGGGGTGGCGTAAAGGGCACCTATCGTATCGTGCCCGAGCACGTCCGCACGCCATCCGAACTCGGTTTCAAAAACACCGAGGTCATCAAGAAGCTGCTCAGTTATCACAACGGCCTGATCCTCGTCACTGGCCCGACCGGCGCGGGCAAGACCACCACGCTCAATTCCCTCATCGACGAGCTCAACCGCACCCGCCACGACCACATCATCACGGTCGAGGACCCCATCGAGTTCCTCCACACCAGCCAAGGCTGCAACGTCACCCAACGCCAAGTCGGCCAGCATACCAAAACCTTCGCCGCGGCCCTGCGTTCCGCGCTCCGCGAAGACCCCGACATCATCGTTATCGGCGAATTGCGCGACCTGCCCACCATCGAGATGGCCATCTCCGCCTCCGAGACCGGCCACTTGGTCATCGGCACCATGCCCACGAGTGATGCCACCACCACGCTTAACCGCCTACTCGACGTTTTCCCGCCCAATCAACAGCCACAGATCCGCGCGATGATCGCCCAAAGCCTTCGCGGAATCGTTTGCCAGCGCCTGCTCCCCGCCCGAGACGGCGGCGTCGTGCTCGCCTGCGAAATCCTCATCAACACCACCGCCGTGTCCGCGATGGTCCGCGACTCCAAGACCCAAGGCATTCCCAGCGCGATCGATACCGGTCGCCGCGAGGGAATGATCTCCATGGATAGCGCCATCGTCGAACTCTGGCAGGAAAAGAAGATCACAGACGAGACCGCCGCCGCGAACATCACAAACCGCGTCGTGCGCCAGCAAATCCCCGGCAACCGATAACCCTTTTATCCCTCCCCCATGCCCGCGATTGATCAACTGCTCCGCGCCATGCGCACCCTCGACGGCTCCGACCTCCACCTCATGGTCGGCATGTCACCCCGCGCCCGCGTCTCCGGCTCGCTCATCCCCCTCGGCGAATTCCCCGCCATCACCGCCGAACAGATGGAGAATCTTCTCCGTGAAATCTGTCCGCCTGCCCGCTGGGACACCTACGTGCAGGACCACGACCTCGATTTCGCCTACGAGATCGCCGACCTCGCCCGCTTCCGCGTCAATTACCTTCAAGACGCCTGGGGCATGGCCGCCGTTTTCCGACAGATCCCCTCCACGATCCGCTCCTTCGACGAACTCAAGTTACCCCAGTCGTTGAAAAAACTCTGCAACCTGCGCGAAGGATTGGTGCTGGTCACCGGCCCGACCGGCAGCGGCAAGTCCACCACACTCGCCGCGATGATCGACTTCATTAACCAGAACCATCGTCGCAACATCATCACGGTCGAGGAACCGATCGAGTTCGTTCACCCAAACAAGCAGTCCGTCATCGTCCACCGCGAAGTTAACGAGCACACCGAGACCTTCGGCACCGCCCTCAGAGGCGCGATGCGAGCCGACCCCGACATCATCCTCGTCGGCGAGATGCGTCAGCTCGAAACCATCCGTCTCGCCCTGAGTTGCGCGTCTATGGGCACTCTTGTTTTCGCCACGCTCCACACCAACAACGCCCCCAAAACCATCGACCGCATCGTCGATGGTTTCCCGGCCGAAGAACAAAACCAGATCCGCGTCCTCCTCGCCAGCTGTCTGCGTGGCGTCGTTTCCCAGCTCCTCTGCAAAAAGATCACGGGCGGTCGCGTCGCCGTTCACGAAATCCTCCTGCCCCACGACGCGCTCGGCGGCACCATCCGCAGCGGCAACATCCCGGCCATTCGCAACATCATCGAAGGCGGACGCGCCGACGGCATGATCTCAATGGACGTCTCTCTGCGCGAGCAGCTCGACGCCGGCAGCATCAGCGCCCGCGAGGCCTACATGAAGGCGACCGACAAATCCCTCTTCGAGAAGCTCCTTCCCCCCGGAGAACTCGCCGCCCTTAAGTGACCTCGACCCGCGTAGGGTTTTGACGCCACTCCGCGCCTCCGCAACGTAGCGGTATGAGTTTACTCCGCCGCCTCGTTTTTCTCGCGCTCGCCACATTCAGCGCCGCCTGCGTCCAAGCCGCCGATCTCTACAAAACCGGCGACGTGCTCACGCCCTTCACCGTCAAAGATCAGCACGAGCAGACGTTCACCTTCACGCCCGGCCCGCGCACCGTGATCGTCAGTTTCGCCATGGGCACGGGCAAAGACGCCAACCGCTGGCTCGCCAAGCAGCCCGCCGACTTCCTCGCGAAGAACCAAACCCTCTTCATCGCCAACATCTACGGCATGCCCGCCATCGGCCGCTTCTTCGCCCTGCCCAAGATGAAGAAATACCCGCACCGCATCCTCCTCGCTGACGACGAACACCTCCTGGAGCGCTTCCCCACGCAGGCCGACAAACTCACCGTGATCCGCCTCGATCCTACGGCCAAGATTACCGCCATCGAGTTCGTGAACGCCGAAAAAGACCTCCCCGCCCTCTTCGCTTCCAAGTGATGAACGTAGCCCAAAACCAAGCTCAACTCATCGAGGATCTCTCGCTGATTGAGGACAAACAAGAGCGCCTCGCCGCCGTCGTGGATCGCGCCCGCCGCCGCCCGGTTTTTCCCGCCGCGTCCAAGACCGATGATAACCGCGTCCACGGCTGCATCTCGCAAGTCTGGGTCACCGGCGAGCTGCGTGATGGAGAACTGCATTTCCAATTCGACGCCGACTCCCCCCTCGTGAAGGGCCTCGTCGCGCTCATGGTCGATCTTTACGAAGGCGGCGCGCCCGCCGACATCGTCGCCACCGAGCCCGTCATCTTTGAAGCCCTAGGCATCTCCCGCGACCTCACGCCCACCCGTCAAAACGGACTCGCCGCCGTCCGCGCGCACATCAAAGCCATCGCGCAATCGCGCTCCTAATCGTTCTCGTTCTCGTTCTCGTCCGACCCCCTTCGCCCGATGCTCCACGACGCGCACAACCACCTCGCCGATGAGTGGCTCGCGCCTTACCTCGACCGCATCGCCGAAGCCGCCGCCACGTTGCCCATCGGAACGATGGTCGTGAACGGCACCAATCCAGCCGACTGGCCCCGCGTTTCCGCACTCGCGCAACGCTTCCCCTTTGTTCGCGCCAGCTACGGCCTGCATCCCTGGGACGCCGGCAACCGTTCCGCCAACTGGCTCGACGCGCTTCGCACTCGCCTCGCCTCCGAGCCGACCGCCGCCATCGGCGAAATCGGCCTCGATCGCTGGATGACTGACAGCGCCCGCCCCGACGACCCGCGCCTTGCCGGTCTCCGACGCGCGCCGCTTGAAGAACAAAAAGAAGTCTTCCTCGCCCAACTCGCGCTCGCCGCCGCCGAGAACCGCCCCGTAACGATCCACTGCCTGCAAGCCTTCGGCGCGCTCGACGAACTCCTCCACGCGCACGCCGTGCCCGCCCGAGGCTTCTTACTCCACGCCTACAGTGGCCCCGCCGAACTGGTCCCCCGCTTCGCCGCCCTCGGCGCCTATTTCTCCTTCAACGGCTACTTCCTCAAAGACTCCACCCCGGCCTCCCCCGCCTCCGCACCCACATCCTCCGCCAAACCAGTTTGTCACTTAATAAGTGACAAACTGCCGAAGCCTCCGAAGCGCACTCGGCTGGACGTGTTTAAAATGATTCCCGCTGACCGGCTTCTGGTGGAGACCGATGCGCCTGCGATGCCGCTTCCGCAGCTGTGGCGAACCCACAAACTTCCACCCGCTCCCGATGGTTCGCCAGTGAACCATCCTGGTAACCTCGACGCCGCTTACGCCGGTCTCGCGTCCCTTCGCGGTGTTCCGCTCCCGGAGCTGGTCGCCCAAGTTTCCCAAAACTTCACCCGCCTCTTCGGAACGTAAGCCCATGGATCGCCCACCAAGCGTGCTACCGTCCGCCAACACGCCAACATTGGCCGACAGTTCAAAACATTGCCGGACAGCGTAAAACAATGCCGGACAAGCCGACCACATTGCCAAACAGTGCGGAAACATTGTCGGACAGAGCGCCCACATCGCCGAACTGTTCGCCTACGTTGCTTAACGAGCCACCCACATTGCCGGACGAGGTTTCAACATCGGCGGACAAGCTGGCCACATCGGCCGACAACACGTCCACGTTGTCCGACAACGTCTCTGCATTGTCCGACAAAGTCTCCCCATTGCCCGGCAACATCTCCTCATTGGCCGAAAACCGCCCTACATTGCCTGCCAACGTCTCGTCATTGGCTGACACTCCTCCCGAATTGTAGCCGCTTTTAAAATCCCGACCCTCCCCGCTACAACTCAGCAGTGGTTCGCGCCAGCAGCATCCCCACCGCTTCTTGCGCCGCCGCCAAGCCAAAGGCGCCCGTCACCCAGACCGCCGTGCCGAAACCGCTCGCACAATCGAGCTTCAGGTTGCTCCCCGGCTCCGGATCAGTCCCACACGTGCCGTTCGCCCACGGATAGACCGGCTTCTCCGACGAATACACGCAGCGCACGCCGTAACGATTGCCCTCGCCGCCCGCGAAACCGTGATCGCGTCGCAGTTTCTTGCGTACCAGGCGCAGCAAATCGTCACCGCCGGACTCGCCCAAATCGCCTGCGCGGATCTGCGTCGCGTCACGTTTGCCGCCCGCGCCGCCGACCGTCACGCAGGGCATGCCGCGTTTCACGGACTCCGCGATTAACAGCGCCTTGTTGCTCATGCGGTCGATGGCATCGACCACGCAGTCAAAACGCATCGCGCCCAGCATCGCTTCCGCCGTCGTCGGCGTGAAAAAATCGGCCACTTCGGTCACGCGGCACGCCGGGTTGATCAACCGTGCGCGTTCGGCCAGCACGGTGATTTTCGGACGCCCGATCTGCCCATCCAGCGCCGGCAGCTGACGATTGACGTTGGTCACACACACGTCGTCCAAGTCGATAAGCGTGAGCGCGCCGACACCGCTGCGCGCCAGCCCCTCGACCGTCCACGAGCCGACTCCGCCCACGCCAACAACGCACACATGCGCAGCTTGCAGACGGTCGAGCGCGCTGTGCCCGAGCAGACGTCCGACGCCGCCGAAACGATTCGCGTATCCGCCGTTCATTTCCCGTTAGCGACGAACGCCTCCAGTGCCTCGCGCGTGACCGTATGCCGCGCAGCGCAACGCGGACAACGGATCTCGATCTTCTCTTCGCCATCAAAAAGCCCATCGGCATCTTGCCTAAAAACCGGCGCGAGCACCTCCAACATGCGGGCCTGATTGCACCCGCAGTGCCAGCGATATACGCGCTTCTCCAGTTCACCGAGCTGCTCCTTTTCGGCCATGCTCGCGACCTGCTCCGTGGTGAGCGCATCGAACCAAGCCTCGTCGTAATCGGGATGCGCGGCGACGAGCGCGAACTCCTCTTCGCCCGTCTGGAAAAAGCGCGCCGGCCGTTGCTCGCTCTTCCGGTAATAGACTTCGACCGCGCCCAGCGGATCGCCACCGGTGAACTCCACCGAGCTGCGCCGCTTCGGCTGTTTGTCACGAATCACGTCGGCAAAAAACAGATTGGACGGCATCTCCTTCACGTTCTCATCGAACACCCGGCCCGTGACGGAGCCGTCGGCGTTGTCACCCGTGAGAAAGAGGTTCACGAGCGGCTCCTGAAAATTGATCGTCCACGCCGTGAGTTCGTTCCAAGGACGCGACACCGCGTGCAACACGTAGCCGGCCAACGCGCGCTTGAACAACGCTGCATGCTCCGGCGTCACCTTGATCGCCTGGTCCGACAGGTGCAGGTAAAAGTCCACGTAGAGCTGGCTGAAGTCCGCCTTCGCGAACAACGCATTGCGGCTGCGCACAAACCAGGTGGTGACCTCCAGACCGGAGTTGGCGGGATTGACGGGCGTGGATTCGGGCATGGTTTCAGCGTTGGTCGGAAACGGCGGATGTAAAGAATGGAGACCCGACGACCTCGTCGGGTCTGTCAGGCGTGCGAATTCCAAGCCAACCCGACGAGGTCGTCGGGTCTCCATCCCGCACAATCACCCTACCCCACCGCTTTCCGCAACTTATCGATCTTCGGGCGGATGACCGCTTGGCAATAACCACCGTGCGGGTTGCGCCGAAAATAATCCTGATGGTAATCCTCGGCCTCGTAAAATTTCACCAGTGGCGCGATCTGCGTCACGATCTTCCCGCCCCAACCCGGATTAGCGCGAGCCAGCGATGCCTCGGCGGCAGCCTTTTGCTCCGCATCTGCATAAAAAATCACCGAACGATACTGCGTGCCTTCGTCCGCGCCTTGGCGATTAAGCGTGGTCGGATCTTGGATCTTCCAAAAGTAGTCCAGCAACGTCTCCAACGTGATCCGCGCCGGATCGTAATCAATGCGCACCACCTCGGCATGGCCGGTCGCGCCGGAGCAGATCTGCTCGTAAGTCGGGTTCGGTCGCGCTCCACCGGCATAGCCGCTCACGACCGCCTCGACGCCCGGCAGCAATTCATACGCAGCCTCGGTGCACCAGAAACAGCCGCCGCCGAGGATCAGAGATTTATAGGATTCCATAGGGGAAACCTACCCGGAGGCTTATCCGGCGCCACCGTTTACCGGGGGTAAAAAAGAGTAAAAGCCCCCGCGTTGTTCGCCCTATCCGAATCAAAACGGCATCTTTCCGGTCAGATGAGCAGCGCAACTCGCCCCACAGCCTCCGCAGCAGCTCGCCCATGAAAAAGCCCCGCCCCATCCTCCTCTCCCGTCCCGTGGTGGTTGTCAGCTTGATCGTCGCGTTCGTGTTGGCGGCGGGCACCGCGCTCCTTTCGACGATCTCTACCCGCGAAGTTGCCCAGGCGAGTATCCGCGTTTCCACCACCCAAGACACGCTGCTGGAAATCAACCAACTCCTCTCGTCGCTCGTCGATGCCGAGACCGGCCAGCGCGGCTATATACTTACCGGACTGGAAAGTTACCTCGAACCCTACACGCGGGCGGGCGGGCGACTCGATGAACAACTCGCCCGACTTCACCACCGCTTCGAACAGTCGCCCGCGCAACAAGCCACGCTCAACACCATCAGCCGGCTGGTCGCCGACAAAAAAGCGGAGTTGAGCCGCACCATCGAACTCCGCCGCGCCAATGCATCCGGTCCTGCCCTCCAGATCGTGGATTCGGGCAAGGGCCTCCGGACGATGAATTCACTGCGTGCCGCGCTCCATGAACTTGAGCAGCAGGAGCTCGCCGAACGCGCCTACAACTCGGCACTCATCAATCGACGGGCGGGGCTTTTTCAGAGCATGAGCTTGGGTATGTTAATCGTCGCCTGCGTGCTCGGCGGCGTCGGGGCGGTTCTGCTCGTGCGCCGCGCACATGAACTCGAAACCATGATCACCGTGTGCGCGTGGACCAAACGCGTGAAGTTCAACGGCGCCTGGGTGAGCTTCGAAGATTACCTGCACACGCGCTTCAACCTCCAGTTCACTCATGGGATTTCCGAAGAGGCCGCCTCTAAACTCAAAAACGAGGCGGTCGAGCTCGTGAAAGCGGAGTCGCTTCGCCCCAAAATCCGCCCCGCCTTCACGCCCCCGATGAAAGAGACCACCGCCGTCCACCACCCGTCCATCAAGCCCGCGTGAGCGGACGGTATTTGATGCGGTGCGGCTGGTCGGCTTCCTTGCCCTTGCGGCGACGGAAATCTTCCAGATAGGACGAGTAGTTTCCGCTAAACCAGTGGACCTGCGAGTCGCCTTCAAACGCGAGGATGTGCGTGGCGACGCGGTCGAGGAACCAGCGATCGTGCGACACCACGACCGCGCAGCCCGCGAACGTTTCCAGACCTTCCTCAAGCGCGCGAATCGAGTTCACGTCGAGGTCGTTGGTCGGCTCGTCGAGCAGGATCAGATTGGCACCGCTCTTGAGCAGGCGAGCCAGGTGCACGCGGTTGCGTTCGCCGCCGGAGAGCACGCCGACTTTCTTCTGCTGATCCGCGCCGGTGAACCCGAACTGCGCGCAGTAGGCGCGGGCGTTCACCTCGCGCGGGCCGAGTTTTAGAATTTCCTCTCCGCCGCTGATGGCCTCGTAAATCGTCTGCGCATCCGGCAGCGAATCGCGGGACTGGTCCACGTGCGCCACCTGCACCGTCGGCCCCACGCGCAACGCGCCGGCGTCGGCCTGCTCCACGCCAGTGATGAGCTTAAACATCGTGGTTTTGCCCGCGCCGTTCGGCCCGATCACGCCCACGATGCCGCCGGGCGGAAGTGAAAAGTTAACGTTCTCGAACAGCACTTTGTCGCCGTAGGCCTTGGTGAGTTTCTGCGCCTCGACCACGAGCGAACCCAGCCGCGGACCGGCGGGGATGATGATTTCAAACTCACGCTCTTTCTCGGCGACGTTTTCCTTGAGCATCGATTCGTAGGCGCTGATACGCGCCTGCGATTTGGCGACGCGGGCCTTGGCGGATTGTCGAATCCACTCCAGCTCACGCGCCATTGCCTTCTGGCGGCGATCCTCGGTGCGCTGCTGCACGCTGGCGCGCGCCTGCTTCTGCTCCAGCCACTCGGAGTAGTTGCCCTTCCACGGAATGCCGTGCCCGTGATCGAGTTCGAGAATCCACTTGGCCACGTTATCCAAAAAGTAGCGGTCGTGCGTCACGGCGATGATGGTGCCTTCGTAACGCGAGAGGTGTTGCTCCAGCCAGTTGACGCTTTCGGCGTCGAGGTGGTTGGTCGGCTCGTCGAGCAGCAGGATGTCGGGCTTCTTGAGCAACAACCGGGCAAGCGCGATGCGTCGGCGTTCGCCACCGGAGAGGTGATCGACGACTTGGTCGGCGGGCGGACAACGCAGCGCGTCCATCGCCATCTCGACTTGGGGCGCGACGTCCCAGGCGTTAAGCGCATCGATTTTCTCCTGCAATTCACCCTGCTTGGCGGTGATCGCATCGCGTTCGGCGTCGTCCTTCGCGGCGTCGATTTCGTCCCACGTCGCATCGTAAGCCTTGGTGAGATCGGTGAGGTGCTGCACGCCCTCCTCCACGCATTCGCGCACGGTCTTGCCGGCGGTGAGTTGGGGTTCCTGTTCGAGCAGGCCGATGGTGTAGCCAGGCTCAAAATGGACTTCGCCATCGAACTCCTTGTCGCGGCCGGCGAGCAGGCGCATGAGGGACGATTTGCCGGAGCCGTTGAAGCCGAGGACGCCAATCTTCGCGCCGTAGTAAAACGACAGGGAGATGTCGCGGAGGATTTCCTTGCGCTCGATTTTCTTCGAGACGCGCATCATCGAGAAAATGATCTTGGGTTCGTCGGGCTTGGCCATGGGCTCGAAGCGGACTCATCTCCTCCAATGCGTCAAGCCGGTCTCTGCGCAGGCCCGCGTTACGTCTGCTATTAAACTGCGGAAAATCCTTTCCGCCCATGCAGGCCGGATATTTAACGGAAGTGTATGCGCACAAACACCCGTAGTAAGTTTAACCGGATACCAGCAACGCTCATTTGCCTGAGCGTGCTCAGCTTGTTTGCAGGAGGGTGTAAGACTCCATCTCGCGTCGCCTTCGATGCCGAAAAGAAGGGCCATATTAATACTTCGACGGGCTTTGTGGGCCTCACCCAGCAAGAAATCGCGGCCGACATCAATCAGTCGAACCTCGCTCAAGCAGCCGGTGGCGGGCTGCTTTTCTCGGTCATTGATGCAGGCATTAACAACTCGCGAGCCAAGGACGCGGAAAAAGACGTCGTGCCCGTCCGTGATGCACTAATCGGCTACGACGTCGGACAGACGCTGAAGACCGACCTCGTAAGCTCCCTCAAACCCACGTCTTGGCTCAAGCTGCGCACGATCGAAGTCCGCCAGCTGAGCGACGAGAAGGCCCTCCGGTCCTGGCTCCCCTCCACCGAGGGTAATGTTATGCTGCTGGTCCGGCCCTATTATCGCCTCAATGCCGGGTTTAACGTCATGACCATCTCGGCCACGGTTTCGGTGCAAGGGCCGCCCCCGGCAGACGACAAGGAGAAGCTCGGCGCGCCTCTGTATAGCAACACGCTCGTTTGTGCGGTTACCCTGCCCGGCTCGACCGGAAAGATGACACGCGTGGACGCCGCTCAGCTTTGGTCGGGTAATTCGGGTCGCAACGCGCGGCTGGCACTCAACGAAGGTTTGTCGGAAATCGCCCGCATGATCGCCTACGATTTGGAACTGCCGAATCCGCCCGAGAAGAAAATTTTCAAAGCGCCCGAAGACGCCGAAACACGCGCCCCGAACCCGAACATTCCCGGCTATGAAGGCTACGTGACGCACACCGAAAAGGACCATGTGTGGGTGCGCATGCCGTTTGGTGAACTGTATTCCATGCGCAAATGAGCCTGCCGATTAGCCGAGCATTCGGGCTGGGGTGGACCGTCCTTTGCCTCGGACTGGCCGGGTGCGTCTCCAGTTCTACTACGCACCTCGACCTCGTGTCCGACGCGCCAGAACCACCGACTGCCCGCCCACCAGCCAAAACTGGCGGGCTGCTTCTGGAATTCACCCCGACCAAGGACAACCGGATCGACCCGGAAGCCCTCGGCACTGTTGCCCAACGCGGGTTCAACGGCGGACAAATCATCGAGTGGGTTGACCATGGTTTAAGGGCACTGGATTCGGACCACTACACCGTGCGCAGTGCGGCGCATGACCAGGTGCCAGCGATCACGATTCATCCCAGTCTGCTGAAGCTCTATGTGGACAGCGTATCCATCTCCAAGACTGCGGTGATTGTTATCCGCCTCGACTTTGACCTGCCCAAAAACCGCACGGCCATCAAGTGTTACCGAGGCCAATACGCCGGCATAAACTGGAATTCGAGCGCCAGCGAAGTGACTTCGGCGCTCAACCTCGCCCTCACCGATTGCCTAAAGAAAATCGATCTCTCGCTGGCAATGCGGGATTACCTCCTGGGTGCGACTGACCGGAGCGAGTCGCCAGAGATCTCCCCAGCAGATGAGGAGAAGCCGGCGAAGGATAGGTCTGAGAAGCTATCCGCCGAATAGCCCCCCCGTCGCCGAGGTCAGAAGGTGAAACCAGCGGCGATTTCCTCGGGGAGCGGTTCACCGTTGGCTTCGAGGATGCGCCGGGCACGCGGAGCGAGGTCCTCGGCGGGCACCTCGATGATCTGACCATCGCGATATTGGATGATCGGCAGACCGAAGCGGAGATTCTCCAGCACGGCGTCGGCATAGGCTTTGCGCATGGCGCGCATTGAGCGGCGCGTCTCCTCTTCTGGAGTAAACGCAAAGGGTTCTTCGAGCAGGCCGTCCTTGGGCGAATCGGGCATGATCGA
Organism: uncultured Opitutaceae bacterium; assembly: GCA_967755175.1. Taxonomy (GTDB): domain Bacteria; phylum Verrucomicrobiota; class Verrucomicrobiia; order Opitutales; family Opitutaceae; genus Rariglobus. Next base: position 24,967 of record CBRAFO010000004.1, read on the forward strand.
AACGCTGGCCGACCGTTCAATAATCGCAAGCCTCCCGGCATCCGCGACGATCAGCACACCATCTTTTTCTTCCACGACCAAGTGCGGCTGATCGAAGGTGTTATCGTAAAGGCGCCAGTGGTCGACCAGTGGACGATACAGGGTTGCGAGATTGGTCACGCCGAGATGGAACCTTCGCTGTTGCACATCTTCGGGGATGTCATGCCCGCCCTTGGTTACACGTTGCCGCACGCGTTGTCGGGTGATGCCCAACTGTGGTATCCACAAGAAATCGATACGAACACGATACCCCGCCGCCCTCATCTGCCGCAGCAGCGGTGCGTAAGCCCGGCCGGAGAGCGTCGTTTCAAACGAAAAATCCACTCGTTGGGCCGTCAGGTCGCGCAACCGATTCAACATGATGCGCCCGGCTTCAAACGCGGCTTTGTCGGGCGCGAACGGCGACAAACCTGCCGCGATCATATCAGCATTAACGAATTCGCGCGTGCGCATTTCCTCCGGCAAGAAACGGCGGGCGTAGGTCGTCTTGCCCGCGCCGTTGGGTCCCGCGATCACGAAGAGGTTCGGCATGGGCCGACGCTGGAGCGCTCAGGGGCGCGTGGCGAGTTCGAGCGCGGCAATGTGTGCCAACGCATCCGCCGCACTCGCGCCGCACATCTCCTGAGTCGGACGCAGACTCGCACAGAAGGCCGGGCGCTCGGGTCGCCCGAAGATCGCGCAACGCATGTCGGGCAAGAGCTGCACGCAACGTTCGCCCGCTTTTTTGCCCTGTGGCATGCCGGGAATCGGCGAGGTGATCGAGGGCGCGATGCAGCACGCGCCGCACTGCGGACGGCAGTCCATCTTAGCTCCCATTAACGCAATTGCAGGAACACTTTCGCGCCTTTGCCTTCGGGCGCGGGCGGTGTGAGGAAGAGGCGTCCGGCGTCGATTTCACCGCCGGCAAGCAATGCGTCGCGCACGTGTTGGGCGCGGTCGGCGGCGAGTTGGCGAAGATCGTCTTCGGAAACCGGGATGCCGCCAGCGAGCGCACGGCGAGCGTCGGCGAGCGTGAGCGGCGCGGCACCTCCGGGCGTCGGCGTGGACGAGCCGGCGGGAGCGAGCACGACAGGTTTAAGCGGCTCGGTTTTCTTGGTCTTCGGCGCGGTCTGCGCCGCGCTGCCGATACTGCGGTTACGACGGATCACCGGGCTCGTCTTTGGCTTGGGCTGCGTCTGTGGGAAAGAAACATACAGAGGAGGCGGCGGCTCCACACTGCCGTTGGGCGCGATGGTGGGCACACCGGCAGGGTAACGCTCGGCAACGAAGAGGCCGATGATGCGGGCCTCGTCTTCCGGCGAAACAGTGACGTCGGCGGGCTCGGGAGTATCCGGATTTTTGGCACGCGCTTCTTGCCAAAGGCGGAAGCGCACCTGCTTGGTCAGAATCTGGTCACGCACGGCGGGCAGGTCGGCTTCTGGGTCGTAGCTGCCGGTGATGTCGAGGTTGAGTGCGGGACGGTTTTTGAGCGCCTTGCGCAGCGTGGCGAGTTTGCCGAGCTCGGAATCCAGCGGTGTCGCTGCGCCGGGAGAGAAATTCTGGTAGGCAAGCTCGTCGCCTCCGCCGCCAAACGCCGCGCCGATGAGCGAGAAGGGCGAGGTCGCGGCTTTCACGAGCAGGTTAACCACCACGCGCAACACGACGCGACCGATCTTAAAGTTAGGGTCGTCGAGACTGCCTTGCACGGGCAGGTCGATCACGATGTTGCCGTCCATGTCCTTCAGGAGGGCAACTCCCAGGCGCACGGGAAGCTTGGTGGCCTCAGGACTGTTGGTCGGCGCGCCGAAAGTGAACTGGTTCAGCGTGACGACGTTGGCGCTGTCGATCTTGCGTTCGGTGAGATGGGTTTTGATGTCGATGGTCAGACCGCTGCGGGCGAGTTCGTAACCCGCGTAAGTGCCGACGTAGGGGGAAATCGGCGACAGATCGACGTTCTTCACATCCACCGTGATATCGGTGAACGCGCCCGGGGTGAGCATGGCGGCCTTGAGGTCAAGTTTGCCGGTGAGGGCGATCGTGCCGGTGCCGTTGAACTTGCCGGAAATGTCTACGTCGGCGCGTTGCATATCCGCCGACGAGAGGCCGGTGACCGAGCCGGAGAAGTGATCCAGCGCAATGCGAGCGGCGGGTTTGATCGAACGATCGGAGAAGGTAACCGAGCCGTTGGTGAGGGTGAACTTGCCAAGCGACCAAATGGGTGCGGGGCCGGACGCAGTGGTGGCGACGGCGACAGAGGCAGGAACTGCGGTCGGAGTGACGGGATCAGCAGAAGTGGAGGAGGCGGCGGGTTGTGCCGGCGAGTTGGCGTCGGGAGAATCGGTGGCGGGGGCCGATACGGGCGCAGGTTTACTGCGCAGGATGGTGGCAAGGTTGGTGGTCTTGTCGGCATTGACCACGATGCGGGCCGAAGGGTTGGTGAGCGAAATCTCGGCGATGTTGGCGGTGAGCGGCTCAGAGATGGCGTCGATACCTCGGATGGCGAACTGGCTGAACGCCACGAAGTCCTCGGCTTTAGCCCCGTCTACTAGCGCGAACTTATCGACGACGACGTCGCCTTGGAAGCCCGCGACTTTGCCCGTGAGACGCGCCTTGCCGTCAACGGATAGGCTGCCGCCGGCGATGTTGATATTGAGCAGGGGCTCGACGTAGGGCGTCGCGCTGGCGAGAGGCAGGGCAGCGATTTTTACCGCGAGTTCGGCGGTGAGGGGTTCGCGCGCCGCGGTGCCTTCGACGTCAATCGTGCCACCGGGAAGCGTGGCCACGGAGAGTTTAAGCGCGATGAGCGCAGCGGGTTCAGCAAGGGAGAAGTTTTTCACGGACACGTCCAGGCGTCCGATGCTGTTTTTAGCCGGCTTCGGCGTGGTGCGGTCCTCGATGTCGATGGCAAGTCCGGTCAGAGCGAACTCAGCGAGTTTCACGTCGGGCAACGCGGCCGGAGCGGTGGTCGCGGCGGTCGGGGCTGCTGTGAGAGCGACCGCAGGCGTGGGTGCGGAAGCGGAGACGGGAGCCACCGTGGGCGCAGGCGTAAGTGCGCTGGGGGCGGGGACGGAGGGGACGACGAGGAGGTTGAGCAGGTTAATCGAACCATCTTTCTCGCGGACCACCGTCAGGCGTCCGCCATCCAGAGCGATGCGACGGATCGTGGCGGAGGGTTTCAGCCCATCAGCGGACAGACCATCGATGGTGAAGGACGGCAGGTCGATAAGCGGCGTGGTGGTGCCGCGAGCGGCGACCTGAAGGCGCGAGAGCTTGATGACGGCGTCGGTGAGCGCGAGTTGGCGCGAGCTCTCGGCGAGGTCGATGGCATAGTGCGCGCTCAAGTCGAGCGAGCCGTCGAGCAGGTCGGCGTTGATGCGGTCAGCGTAGTAAGGCGCGTATTTCTTGAGGGCGATTTTGCCGATGCTGAACTCGCCGGCGGAACGCACGGGGTCGATGGACACGGTGCCCTTCCACGAGAAAGTCTCGCCCGCCTCGGTTACGGCGGAGAACTCGTAAGGCGCCTTCGGATCACCGGCGGTGAGGAAGTTTTTAAGTGTGAACGTGAGCGGGCCTACGTCCGTCGCGAAAGGTTGGGCACGGCTGGCGTCGGCGAAAGCAAAGGCAGCCGAAGTCACCGAAAGGCTGGCGATGCGAATGGGCCGAGGTGGCTTGGCGGGTGCGGCGGACTTGGCGGCGTCGGGCTTCGCAGGGGCCGGAGCGGCAGGCGCGGGCGGAGGGATGAGGTCGGCGAAGTTAAACGCACCGTCTTTCGCGATGGCGACGCGTTGGGAAAAACCATCCAAAGAGATTTCCTGAAAACGCCACTCGCCGGTGAAGAACGAAGAGGAGTCGAAGTTCACATACAACCGCTTCCAACTCGTGAAGGGGGAGCCGTCGCGATCTTTGATGGCCAAACCTTCGATGGCGACCGAGAGCTCGAACGGGTTGATGCGGATCTTCTCGATGGCCACTTCGCGGTGCAACTCGACGGAGAGCCGCTTGACCGCCTGTGCGCGAATGATCGGCGGCAGCCCGAAGGTGATGAACAACCCCAAGCCCACGACCACGCCGGTGATCGTCAGCCAGCGGCGGCGGCGTTTCTGACGGCGGCGTTTTTCCTGAGCGACGATGGAGGCGGCGGATGGGTGTGCGGACATGGAGGGACGAGGGCGTTGAGCGGGCTGAACGATTACTGACCGACTGACTGATTAACTGGACGACGGACCGGCTACCGACCGATTGATATCTGATTAAAGCGTAACGAGGACTGCTTTGATCTGACCCGAATGGTCGGCGGTGTCCACCTTGCCGACGACCGCGAGCACGGTGCCGTCGGTAGCGATTACATAGGCGGCGCGCGCCGGGCCTTGAAATGTGCGACCATACATCGACTTCTCGATGATCGAGTCGGTTGTGCGAGCGAAGGCGTCGCCTGGATCGCTCGCGAGCGTGTAGGTGATGGCCTTCTTGGCGGCGTATTTCAGATGCGAACCGCAGGTATCACGACTAAGCGCGACGAGATTGTAGCCGAGTTGGGCAAACTCGGCGGCATGTGCGGCGAGGGAGTCGTTCTGTTTGTCGCACGACCCGGTGTTGTTCTTCATGTAAACCGACACGATGGTCGGCTTCGTGAGAAGATCCGCGAAGGCGACTTCCTCGACCACGCCGCCTCTCAGAACCTTGAGCCGGAAGCGGGCGTCTATCTTCTGGCCGGGCGCGATCACACTTAGATGTGCTTGGAGTCGTCCGCGTCTTTTTTGACGTAGCCGGACTCCTGGCGCTGATGATTGACGGCGTTCTTCTTAAGATAGGCGGCGTAAACATCCTCGGCGGTCATGCCGAGCGTCTGGGCGAGCGACACAAGAAAGTGAAACAAGTCCACGACCTCGACCTTGGCGTTCTGCTCGTCGAACTTCTGGTATTTGGCCCACCACTTCCACGGAACGCTGTCGATCAGCTCGGCGGTCTCCTGCTGCATGGCCCGCGTGTAGTTAAGGATCCACTTCGTCTTTTCCTCTTCGCTGGCAGGCGGGAGGACGACACCAATGCGCGCGTTGAGCGCCTCTTGCATGCGGAAAATTTCTTCGAGCTTATCCATGGCTGCGGAGGCTGGCGCACCCGCGTTACGGATCAAGTGGCAAGTGGGCGCGAAATCCTCCCGGACCTCACCTAAAAACCATTACGCGAAACCCACCTTCCGCCACACACTCCGCACGCGCTCCCCCGTGAAACACCGGCGCATTTCCCCGCCTCCATTAACCCTGCTCGCGCCAGCTAGATCTGACGCAATTCGCCTGTAGTTTGGGCGTCGGGAGCCATGTAAATTAACAGTTGCTCCAAAGCCGCAAACACGCGACTTTTCGGCCTTGTTGCCCGCGTCGAGCGCTTCTGCGCCCCGCGACAACTCCTCCTCGCAGTTCCCGCCCTACGCGGTGAGCGCGAGTTTAACCCATAGATAACTAAAGACATGTCAGATACATCCACGTCCGGCAGCACGCCCTCCGAGGCCCCTGCCGCGACCGCCGGTGCGCCCACAGCGCCCGCCGCCGATTGGGGTGCCGCTTCCGGCGCCAATCGCGGCTCGGGCCTCGCGCGCGGCAAACGCGTAAGCACCCCGGCCTCCCCGGCCCCCGTCAGCAACACCGCCGTCACCGGCACCTACCAACCCTCCGCCATTCAGGTCATCAAGGCCGAGACGGAATATCAGAACCCGTTCGCTTCGGCTAACGAGACCCCGTCCGCTCCCGTGACCGCTCCGGCTCCTGCCGCCCCGGTCTCCGTTGCTCCGGTTGTTGCTCAATCCGCGGAGGCACCCGCTGCCCCCGCTCCGGTCGCGCCTGTCGCGGCCGCCGTCGTCAAACCCACTGCTCCCGCCCCCAAGGCCGAGCTCAACATCCTTCCTCCCGCGGAAGTGAAACACCCGTCCCAGAGCTGGGAAACGCCTGCCTTCCCTTACGAAGGTAACGCTCCCGCCGCCGCCAAAGCCCCCCAAGCTCCGTCGGCTCCTCGCTCTGAGTCTCCGCTTCGCAGCGAGCGTCCGGTGTTCCGCCCCGAGCGTCGCAGCGAAGTGCCGATGCTGGAATCCGCCCCCAATGCCAGTGGCAATGCCCCCCGTGGTGACAACCGCGGCGGTGGTCAACGCAACTCCCGCAGCGGTGGTGGTGGTCGTGGAGGCAACCGTCCGCAGCAGCCGCGTGACAATCGCCCTCAGCAGCCCCGCGCGCAAAATCGCCCGACCGCTGGCGCTCCCGGCGCCCCGAAGGCTCCCGCTCAATCCGGCGCTCCCGTGTCGGGTGGCCAACCCACCAAGAAACCCGCCGGTCTTTTCGGCTGGGTCAAAGGTCTCTTCGGCACCGCTCCTGAGGCCGGCAAACCCGCAGTCCCCGGAGTCCCGGGTGCCGCGCAGGCTCAGGCTCCGGCCCAAGCCGGCGAGCGTCCCGACGGCAACCGCCGTCGCCGCCGTCGTGGTGGCCGCGGTCGTTCCGGTGGTGGCGCGCCCCAAGGCGGCCCCGTCGGTCCGCAAGGTTCTGCCAACCCCACTCAAAGCCATGGCCAGGGTCATCCCTCGCACGGCCACGGTGGCGGCGAACATCGCCCACAACAGGGCGGCGGCGGTCGCCGTCGTCGCGGTGGTCGCGGTCGCTCCGGCGGCGGCGGTCAAGGCGGCCAGGGTGGTCCCGGCGGCCAAAGCGGCGGCCATCGCCATGATGGCGGCGGCTCAGGCATCCCGCCCTCCGCTTAAGTCGAGTTAAACCTTGCCAAGGGCCCACGCGCCCCGCGCATTTCAAGGCGTCCGTTTTACCACGGACGCCTTTTTTTGCGCCCGCTTGTAGCTGCGAGCGCCAGCGAGCGGACTGCCCGCTTTCTATCCTCCTTTTCACCTCCCGACTCCCGTTTTTTCAATGTCCGATCTCATCGTCCACGGCGGCAAGCCCCTCACCGGCACCATCACGCCTTCGGGCAACAAGAACTCCGTCCTGCCCATCTTCTGCGCGACGCTCCTCACCGACGAGCCCGTGACGCTGAAAAACGTCCCCGACATCACCGACCTCAATAAACTGGTCGCCTTCTTCCAGTCGCAAGGCTCGCAAATCGAGTGGAACCGCGACCGCGCCGAAATGCGCGTCTGCCACGCCACGTTTAAGAGTAACCTAGAGAACGACGAGCTCCCGCAGGACATGCGCTCGACCGTCCTCCTCTACCCAGCGCTCCTCAACCGCCTGCGTCAGATCGCCATCCAAGCCAACACCAAGGGCTGCTCCCTCGGCGTGCGCGAGATCGACCCGCATCTCGAAATCCTTTCCGTCCTCGGCGCCATCGTAAACGAAGGCGACCCGCTCATCATCGCATTGCCCAAAGGCTTCAAAGGCGCCCGCCACTGGTGCGACTACATGTCCGTCACCGTCACGGAAAACTTCGCCATGGCCGCCGCCCTCGCCGATGGCGAATCGACGCTCATCAACGCCGCCAGCGAACCCCATGTGCAAGACCTCTGCGCCGCGTTGGTCGCCATGGGTGCGCAAATCGAAGGCCTCGGCACCTCGATGCTCAAGATCACCGGAGTCCAAAAACTCCACGGCGCCGAAATCACCATTAACAGCGACTACCACGAGATCGTCACCTTCCTCGCGCTGGGCGCCATCACCGGCGGCGAAGTCCGCGTCACCCACGCCCTGCCGCACCACTTCGACCTCATCGCCCGCGCCTTCAAAAAACTCGGCGTCATCATCGAGCACGAAGGCGACACCGTGGTTGTCCGTCGCGGACAAAAGCTCGTCATCGAAACGCCCTTCACGACCAACCTGCTCCCCAAAATCGAAGCCGCGCCCTGGCCGTATTTCTCGGTCGATCTGCTCCCGCTGATGATCGCCCTCAGCACGCGTTGCGAAGGCACCATTCATTTCTGGAACAAGGTTTACGAAAACGGGTTTTCGTGGATTCCCGAGCTGGCGAAGTTCGGTGCTCACGCCCTTGTGAGCGACCCGCATCGCCTGGTGGTCTTCGGCAACAAGCCGCTCCGTCCCGCCTCGGTTGATTCGCCCTATGTGATTCGTGCGGCTGTGGCGCTCTACATGGTGGCCGCCGCCATCCCGGGCGAATCCGTCGTCCGCCACGCCGAGATCATCAAACGCGCCCACCCCCGCTTCGTCGAAAACCTCCGCACCCTCGGCGCGGAAGTGGAATGGAAGTGAGGCTCTCCCGAACCGGAAAAAATGTGGAAAGCAGGAAATCAGGAATCGATCCCACTGCCTCGGTCCTGATTTCCAGCTTTCCACATTCTTTCTCATCCGAGGCCGATTCCTGATTTCCTGAGTTCCAGATAGAAAATTCTTCATGCCCGCTCCCGCTCCCGACCAAAACAAAGGCCTTGGCTACATCACCTCGACGCTCGCCTCGCCCGTGTCGTCGGCCGAAGCCGCGTTGCGCCCGCTCTCGTTCGCCGACTTCACCGGCCAGCCGAAAACCGTCGAACGCCTCCAGGTCATGGTCGGAGCCGCCAAACGCCGGGGCGATCCGCTCAACCACATCCTCCTATCCGGCCCGCCCGGCCTCGGCAAAACCACGCTCTCCTTCATCCTCGGCCACGAGATGGGCCGCAACGTCCGCGTGACCAGCGGCCCCGTGGTCGAAAAAGCCGGCGACCTCGCCGGCCTCCTCACCAGCCTCGAAGAAGGCGACCTGCTCTTCATCGACGAGATCCACCGCATCCCGAAAACCGTCGAAGAATACCTCTACAGCGCGATGGAGGACTTCCGCCTCGATATCATGATCGATCAAGGCCCCAACGCCCGCAGCGTGCGCCTCTCGATCCCGCGCTTCACTTTGATCGGAGCCACCACCCGCGCCGGCCTGCTGACCGCCCCGCTCCGCTCGCGTTTCACGCTTCAGACGCGCCTTGATTACTACGACATCCCCACGCTCATGGGCATCGTCACGCGCAGCTGCGGCCTGCTCAACGTCTCCATCGACGAAGGCGGTGCCCGCGAGATCGCCACGCGCTCCCGCGGCACGCCCCGTATCGCGAATAACCTGATCAACTTCTGCCGCGATTACGCCCAAGAACGCGCCAAAGGCAAAATCACCAAACCTGTCGCTGCCTCTGCCTTGGAGCTACTGGAGATCGACGCCGCCGGCCTCGACGAAATGGACAAACGCGTTCTCCGCGTCATGGCCGAAAACTACAAAGGCGGCCCCGTCGGCCTCGGCACCATCGCCGTCGCCGTGGGCGAAGAAGCCGAGACGCTCGAAGAAGTCCACGAGCCTTTCCTGATCCAGGAAGGTTATCTGCAACGCACGCCCCAAGGTCGCATGCTCACCGCCAAAGGCTATCTCGCCATCGGCATCAAGTCTTCGCTCGGCGGTGACCAAGGCGGTTTGCTCTGAACCTTCTATGAAATCACGAACACTCCTCTTGGTTGCCGGCGCGGTGTTCATCACCTCGTTTTTCCTGCCCGCCTACTCCGGCTCCCGAGGCTTCGAATGCTTCGACTACTGCTGGAGCCTCCTATGGAAATACCCCGAGGAGTCCGTCCCGAAGTGGCTGTATTACGCGGGCTTCGTTATCACCAATGTCGCCTTCGTCCTCGTGTTTACACTGAGGCTTGCCCGCAGCCGTTTTCACATCACCGGCTTTATCGTCAGCGCCCTCGCCTTCTTCCACGTCTTGTCGTGGCTGTTCGTCAATCTGCGTCGAACGGACATCGCCTCGCTCCAAGTCGGCTATTACCTTTGGCTGCTCGCCTACATCCTTCTGCTCGTTGTGCAAATTTCAGAAGGCCGAAAATCCAACGTAGTCTGACCGTCTGCGTAAACCGCCACGGAGCCCCACCCCGGCGATGCGCCTTTTTCAAGACATCCGAAGCAAGCGGCTCCTTCACGCGAAAGGCTTTCTGTTTTTGTTCGTCGGTCTTCTGGCCGGCGGCGCCCTTCTGCTCGAATCCCTGCGGCTGCAGACGCTGTTCCTGCTGCTCATCGCGATTTGGGCGTTTTGCCGGTTTTACTATTACCTGTTCTACGTCCTCGAAAACTACGCCGGCCGGAGCCGTAAATACGCCGGAATCTTCGACGCGTTGGTGTTTCTCCTCCGTCCGAAAAAACGCGATTAAGCCAGTTGGTGGCCCCCGCAGCCTACGGCATGTTTCACAATCGCTCTGCCATGCTCCTCATGACCCCGTTTAACTTTCGCCGTCTCCTTCTCGCCCTGACTCTGACGCTCACTGCCTGCTCCCTCACTCACGCCGCTTCCCCCGTCGGCTGGGCCTGGACCGGCGGCGTCACCGCCGACTCCGCCGTGGTCACCGCGCGCATCGACTCACCGACGCCCGCCGGCCTGCGACTCGTCGGCTCCACGACCACAATCGCCCCCGCGCTCACCGCGCCGATGGACGGCGGCACCCTGCACCATTTCACCCTCGCCGGACTCAAGCCCGACACCGACTACCGCTATCAATTCGTCTCTGTTGACGGCACTCCGCTCGACGACGAGCCGCGCACTCTCCACACGTTCCCCGCTCCCGGAAAGCCCGCCAGTTTTCGTTTCGCGGTGGCCTCGTGCGCCAAGGACAAAAACTCGCCCGTGTTCGCCGCCGCCGTCCACCAAGGTGCGCGCTTCTTTCTGCACACCGGCGATTTTCATTATTACGACATCACGGAAAACCACGTGGACGCATTCCGCAAAGCCTACGACGCCCACCTCTCCGCGCCGCGTCTGCGCGCGCTGCTCGCGACCACTCCGTTGATCTACCAATGGGACGACCACGACTTCGGCCCCAACGACAGCAACAAGACCAGCCCGAGCCGCGAAGCCTCATTGCGCAACTACCGCGAACTCGTCCCACATTACCCGCTCACCGTCGCCACCGCCGAAGCTGCGTCCGGCCCCACCGACCAAGCGTTCACGGTGGGACGCGTCCGCTTCATCCTGTCCGACCTGCGCAGCGAGCGTGATCCGGCAACCCATCGCATGATGAGCGCCGCGCAAGACAAGTGGTTGCGCGCCCAGTTCATCGCCGCGCGCGACGCCGGATGCCCGTTAATCTTCTGGGTGAGTTCGGTGCCGTGGAATGGCCCGCCCAGCAAAGACGACCGTTGGCAGGGCTACGTCGCCCATCGCACGGAGATCGCCGATTTCATCAAAGCCAACGGCCTCGCCGGACGCGTTGCCATTCTTGCGGGCGACGCCCACATGGCGGCCATCGATGACGGAAGCCACAGCGACTTCGCGACGGGTGGCGGCGCGCCCATCCGCGTTTTCCAAGCCGGCCCGATCGCCAATCGAGGCAGCTACAAAGGCGGTCCCTATAGTCACGGCGCCCGCTATAAATCCGAGCCCACTCAACACCTCCACCAATTCGGACTCGTCGATATTCACGACGACGGGAAACACGTCCACGTCACCTGGAGTGGTCGCCAAGGAGCCGACGGCGTAGGCGATCAGGTCTTGCTCTCCGAGCGCGACGCCGAGGGCCCGATCCAGCTGGAATTCACCGTGCCTTAACCGCTTACGGCCGCCTAAACGCGTTCCCACTTTTCCCGGCGCACCCATCCAGTTTGTCACTTAATAAGTGACAAACTGGATTTCGTTTTTACGGGTGCCAGTCACCGGCAATCACCGCCATTGCCCACGCGTGCGCCGTCACGCAGGGTCAGCCGCTCCATGACGCCTTTCTCCTCGATTCTCACCCACCCCGGCAGCGCGCACAAAGACGAGTTCCTCGCGTGCAGCGTTCTCCTCGCCGTTGCCCCGGTGTCCATCGTGAGACGCGAGCCGCTCCCTGCCGACTTGGCCGACGTGACCATCGCGGTCGTCGATGTTGGGCATTCGCACGATCCGGCGCTCAACAATTTCGATCATCATCAACTGCCCAAGGATCACCCGCCCACCTGCTCGCTCTCGCTCGTGCTGCGACACCTCGGACTCTACGAAGACGCCCGCCAGTTCTGCGACTGGCTCGAGCCTGCCGAGTGGTTCGACTGTCGCGGCCCGGTCGATACCGCACGCTGGCTGGGCGTTGATCGCGCCGTCGTCAGCAAGCTCAACTCGCCCATCGACGGCACCTTGCTCCGCCGTTTCGCGCAATCCGCACAACTCTCCCCCGGCGAACCGCTGTGGGAAATCATGCGCATGCTCGGCGAAGACCTGCTCACCTACGTGCGTTCGCTGCGCGACCGTCTCGATTTCATCGCGAAACACGCGGAGCTGTGGACGCTCGATGAGGTCTCCGGAGCCCCCTACGCGCTGTTTCTCCCGCGCACCGACCCGCTCCCGGACGAACCCTCGTCCGCAATCGAGCGTTACGTCGAAAGCCGGGGTTTGGGCAGCCGCGTGATCGGCCTTATCTCGCCCGATCGCCGCAGTGGTGGCTACGGACTCTCTCGTCATCGTGACAACGCCCGCCTCGACTTCACCCGCATCGCAGGGGAACACGACATCCACTTCGCCCACGCCCGCGGCTTCGTGGCCAAGACCTCGGCTACCGACAAGGCGCGACTGCGTAGCCTTCTCGGCATGGCCGTGATCACGAGCTGAGCGGAAAGCCCCTGAGCCATCGGCTCAGGGCTTGGTTTCGGGCGCGGCGGTGACTGCAGGCACCGCCATCATCGCGGCCCGTTTTGATAGCTTGCACGGCCCGGAGCCCTTGCCCGTGGGCCAGTTGCCCCCGTGTGATCACTCCGGGAACCCGAGGCGATTTCCAGCCACAGTAAGGGAATGCCTTCGCTGCACGTTGATAAGAAACGTCCGCGCATCGCCATGGTTTCGACCCATGGCTACGTCGCGGCCACGCCTCCTCTCGGCGCTGCCGACACCGGCGGGCAAGTCGTCTACGTCCTGGAACTCGCCAAGAAGCTCGCGCAGCTCGGCTTCGAGGTAGACATCTGGACCCGTCGCTTCGAGCAACAGCCCGAAATCGATATCGTGAACTCCCGGGTCCGCGTGATCCGCGCGCGCTGCGGAGGCGACGCGTTCATCTCCAAGGAATACCTCCATCGCGAACTCATGGAGTGGTCCGAACACGCCCTGCGTTTCATCAAGCGGCACGGGCTCACCTACCAGTTTATCAACAGCCATTATTGGGACGCGGGTGTTGCCGGACTTCGTCTCGCGGAGGCGCTCAACATCCCGCACGTCCACACGCCTCATTCGCTCGGCACGTGGAAAAAACAGCAGATGGAAACCGATTATCCGGAGCGCGCGGGCACGTTCGAGAAGGAGTTCAACTTCACCGAGCGCATCCAACACGAGACAATCATCTATCGCAGCTGTGATCTCGTCGTCGCCACCACGCCGCCTCAGCTCGACATCATCATCGCCGACTACGGCGTGCCGGCCGATCACGTGCAGATGATCCCGCCCGGCTACGACGACAACCGGTTCTTCCCCGTGAGCGAGGCCTCCCGCCAAATGATCCGTCAGCGGCTCGGCTTCAAGCAGCCCACCATCCTCGCCCTCGGGCGTCTCGCGACCAACAAGGGTTACGATCTCCTCATCGAGTCGTTTACCGTTGTCGCAAAACGCGACCCCGCCATCACGCTTCACCTCGCGGTCGGCGGCGAAAAGATGGACGCACAGGAGAAACGCATCCTCGCCGACCTGAAGAACCGCGTCAAAAAACACCGCCTCGAAGAACGCGTGAAGTTCGCCGGCTTCATCGCCAACGAAGACCTCGCTGACACCTACCGCGCGGCCGACCTTTTCGTCCTCAGCAGCCGCTACGAACCCTTTGGCATGACCGCGATCGAGGCGATGGCCTGCGGATGTCCCACGGTGGTGACGATTCACGGCGGACTTTTCCGCGCCGTGACGTTTGGCCGGCACGCGCTGTTCGGCGACCCGTTCGATAAGGCCGACCTCGGCATCATGATGCTGAAGCCTTTCAAGCATCAGAAAATCTGGAACCGCCTCTCGCGCATGGGCGCGCACAAGGCCCGCAGCCTGTTCACGTGGACCGGTATCGCCCAACAACTCATCAGCTTCGTCGAAGGCCGCCCGATGCAACGAGCGCTCAACGACACCGAGTGGGAGGAACCCTGGAACGACGGCGACTAGACCGACCTCTACCCGCTTCCGCCCGCCGACTGCCGCCCGCCTCCTTCAACCCCGCGCCGCCCATGAGCAACGAGTCCATCCGCCTTTTTTGCAGCGACATCGACAACACTCTGCTGGGCAACCCGGAGTCGGCCCTGCGCTTTTTTAATGCATGGAAATCCATCCCTGCCGAGCGCCGTCCCCTCCTCGTTTACAACAGCGGACGCCTCATCGCCGGCGTTAAGTGGGCCATCGAAGGCGGCCAACTACCCGCGCCCGATTACATCATCGCCGGCGTCGGCACACAGATTTTCGATTTCCGCTCCGAAAAGGAGTTCGAGGAATTCGCCGCCTTTATTCGTGACGTCTGGAACCGCACACGCATTGACGAAGTCACCGCCGAGACGCCTGACATCCGTCCGCAATCACCGGAGGCCCAGACGGAGTTCAAATCGAGCTGGCATCTCGATTCCGCCACGCCCGAGGTCCTCCGCGATCTGGGGCAGCGGCTCGCGTCGGCGGGACTGGATGCCGCCGTCGTTTATTCAAGCGCTCGCGACCTCGATGTCGTCCCGAAAAAAGCCACCAAGGGCGGCGCGCTGCAATGGCTCGCCAACCACCTCGGACTTCCGCTCGAACAGGTGCTCGTTGCCGGTGACACGGGCAATGACACCAGCATGTTTCGTCTTCCGGGCGTTAAAGGTATCATCGTCGAAAACGCCCTGCCCGAACTCTTCGAGGCGACCGTCGATCTCCCGTTGTTCTATTCTCGCCGCGTGATGGCCGACGGCGTTCTCGACGGCCTGCTCCATTACGGCGTGATCGCCAAGCTTCCGTCCGCACAAGAAACCCCGCAGCCCGGCCAGACGACCACACCCGGTTTCCGCATGCTCTTCACCGGCACGCGTCTCGGTTCGCTGGAAACCAAGGAAAAGGAGTTCCTCAAAACCGCCTACGAGAAAGCCCTCGTCGCGCTCCGCAAAAACATCACCCCGCTTGGGTTTTCCGCCTGCTCGCTGGCTGACAACACCGTTACCGGCACCGATGCGAACTACCGCAGCGTGTGGGCGCGCGATGGCTCGATCACGATCATCAACACGCTCGATCTCGACGACGCCGACATCCGCGCCTGCCAGCGCCAAACGCTGGACACGTTGCTCAACGCCGCCTCTCCGACCGGCCAGCTTCCCGCCAATGTCCGCCTCGATGACGGAGCGCCCGATTATTCCGGCGTAGGCAGCATCTGCTCCATCGACAGCGGCCTCTGGGTAATCATCGCCGCCTACAATTTCATCACCAAAACCGGCGACTACGATTTTCTCCGCCAACACGCCGACCAGCTTCAGCGCGCCATGGACTGGTTGAGCGCTCACGATAGCAACAATGACGGCCTGCTGGAGATTCCCGAAGCCGGCGACTGGACCGATCTCTTCGGCCGCAGCTACAACGTCCTCTACGACGAAGTGCTCTGGTATCGCGCCAACGTCTGCTTCGGACGCCTCCTCGAATACCTCGGCGATTTCGACCGGGCCGCCGATTACCTGCGCTGGTCGCAGACGGTCCGCACGCGTGTGCTCGATCTCTTTTGGCCGACCACCAAGGCCGACGACGAAAAACGTCCGAATCGTTTTGCCGACCGCCAGTTTGGCCTCGGCGATGCCCAATACCTTATCGCTGAAATCACCCCCTTCGCCTTCAACTGGCGCTGCGACGTATTCGCCAACGTGCTCGCCTACCTGATGAACCTGCTCGAAGCCGACCGCGCGCGGATCGCCTTCCGGTTCATGTGGGGCGTGGGCGTCAACGAGCCCTGGCCCGGCGCCAACCTTTACCCCGTGGTGCAAGCCGGCGATCCCGACTGGCGCGCCTACTACACGGTCAACCTGCTCAATCTCCCTCATCATTACCACAACGGCGGCATCTGGCCGTTCATCGGTGGCATGTGGGTGCGGTTCATCCATCGCCTCGGCTTCCACGAAGTCGCCTGCCGAGAGCTCGTGCGCCTCGCCAAGCTCAACCAACTCGGCCGCGACCAAGAATGGGAGTTCAACGAATGGGCGCACGGTCAGACCGGCCGCCCCATGGGCAAGGCGTTTCAGGCGTGGTCAGCCGCCTGCTTCATCCGCGCCTGCCAGGAAATCGAGGCCGACCCAGAACACCTTAACAACAATGACTGACTCCATCCCCCGCGTCCTCTGCTTCGGAGAAATCCTCTGGGACTTCCTTCCGGCCGGCCTCTTCGTCGGCGGCGCGCCGTTCAACGTCGCTTACCACCTCAAACACCACGGCATCGAACCCCTCCTCGTCTCCGCCGTCGGTCGCGATCGCCTCGGCGAAGAGCTGCTCCGTCGCGTTCGCCATGGAAACATGGATACACGGTTCATCGCCAAACACGGCGACCTGGCGACCGGCTACGTGCGCGCCACTCTGGGTGAAACCGGTGACGCCCGTTATGAGATCATCTCGAACATCGCCTGGGACCGGATTCCCGTGAACGACGATACTGTCCGCGCCGCCCAAAGCGCACAGGCGCTCGTCTTCGGCTCGCTCGCGCAACGTTCCTCGCCCAACCGTGCCGCGCTCGACCGGCTGCTGCAGGCGTCCGCCAACCACGCCTGGCGAGTGTTCGACGTCAACCTGCGCCCTCCGCACGACGACCTTGATCGCGTGCGCATCCTCGCCGCTCGCTCCACCTTGCTGAAGCTCAATGCCGAGGAGGCCGCGCGGCTTTGCGGAGATTCCGCCACCACGCCGGATCGCGAGGAGGCACACGCCCGGCATCTCGCCAACACAACGGGTTGTCCGGTCGTCTGCATCACTGCAGGCGAACGCGGCGCAGGTTTAATGCGCAATGGCACGTGGCTGTGGGAGCCTGGCCAACCCGTTGCGGTGGTGGACACCGTGGGCGCCGGTGACGCGTTTTTGGCGAGCCTCCTCACGGACCTGTTGGCCGGCCGACTCAACGACGTTGAATGCCTCGCCCGCGCCTGCCGAACCGGCGAGTGGGTCGCGACCCAGCGCGGCGCCACCCCGGTTTACGCCGGTGACGATTGACGACCCGGCTCGGGGTAGCGCCCGCTCGATGCTCAGACGGTGGCTCGGTCGGCTGCGACGGCCGATCCGTCCACCTCGTCAGCGGCACGACGACGCGCCACCGCTTGCCAGAGGACCTCGAACTGCGGGGCGAGTTGCAGCCACGCGGCTTTTGCGACCACGGCCATGCCGATGGCCAGCAACACGCCGCCCATCATCCACAACCATAGTTCGCGGACAGCAGTGCCTCCGGGGACAAGATGAAGTGCCTGCATAATCAGGCTCACTCCGATGAAGCCGACGGCATTGGGGGTATCCATTTTCATGGCCTCTTATGTCGCCGGATACGTGCCAAAGATCCCGGAAAAACTTATCCGGTTACGCGAGCGGACCTTAACTTTTTAGGTGATTTGTTCCGGATTTCTTGGCCATGCAAAGCGCAACCCGGCCCAAAAACACGCCGTGCAGCTTGCGGCGCGGACGCGAACTCATGCCGTTGGAAGTAGCAGCCGAGGTAACGAGGCTGGCTGGGCGGTGCCTAAAGAAAACCCCAGCCTCGTCACCTCGGCTGCTACGGTTCCAAAGCTGCGTCCTCAGAGGTCTCCGAGTTGGGGCCGGAGCACGATTTCTTCGACCACGGTATTCCGACCGAGTCGGTAAACGTCGAAGAAGGCCCGCGCCACATCCGCCACTGGCATGATGCGTTCCTCGGCCACGCCACTCGACGACCATGACGGCGACCAGGTCGCCCCCGGGTGAACGCAGCAGACGCGCACGCCATGCTGACGCGTCTCCGCGCGCAAAACCTTGGCCAGCCCGGTCACGCCGAACTTCGCGGCGCAATACGCCGTGCTGTTGGGGTAGGCGTCGAGCCCGGCGATTGAGCTCATGAAAAACACGTCTCCACTCTTCCGTTTGATCATCGCTGGCACGAAGGCCCGCGTCATCAGAAACGCACTACGCAAGTTGCTCGCCACGACGCGGTCAAAGTCCGCTACCGACGTGTCCACAAACAGTGCGGCCTCGAACACGCCGGCGTTGTTAATGAGCACGTCAACTTGGCCAAAACGTTTCGCCACCGCGGCCTCCAGCGCCTCGACGGCGATCTCGTCGGCGACATCGCAGGCGAAGATTTCCACGGTGGCGCCGAGCTTCGTGCAGGCGCGAGCGACGGTCCTGAGATTCCTCGCGTTGCGCGCCACCAGCGCGAGCCGCACCCGGGACAGCTCTTTGGCGAACACTTTGGCGATGGCCGCGCCGATACCTTGGGACGCGCCGGTGATGAGGATGACGGGAGCTGGAACGGAGGCCATGGGCTTAATCTTTCTCTTTATTCTTTATCTTACTCTTTCTCCCAATGCTCCGGTCTTTCTGACGAAAGAGAACGATTAAGAGAAAGAAGAAGGAGCGTGAAAGACGGACGACGTCTTTAGCAGCGCAGTTGGCCGAAGTCGGAGAAGTCAGCGGTGAAACCTCCCGGCACGCCTTTGCAGATCACGCTCACGGCGTCGTGAGAGTGCAGCGATTCTTGGTGCGAGCAGGCGACTTGGAAGTCGGCGATACGTTTGTCCTTCGCCAGCTCCGCGTAGAGCAGGCGGGCGGCGTCCTCGACGAACTTCAGGTAAGCGCCGTTCAACTCGGCGAACGCCTGTTCGTCTTCGCGCTTCACCATGACCTGCGTCTCGGTGCGCAACGCACGCACGCAGAGCGCGTGGACGTCTTCGATCCAGATCTTTTTGCCTTCGACTTCTTCGATGGTCAGCCGGGCTTTGCTGCGCTGCGAATGCGGCACGGTGTAGGCGCCACGCTGGTCGCGCGCATGCTCGGAGAGTTCGGCCGAACAGGGGCAGGCGGAGGAGTAAACAAAATCAAAATGGATAAAGCGCCGATAGCGGCCGTCCTCCGTCATCACGCCTTCGAAGGCGACGTCGTAGAACTGGTAGCCTTCGAGTCCGCTGCGCAGGCTTTGCTGCACCATCGGGTAGGAGAAGCGGATCTTCAGGCGGGCGGCCTTGCTCTCGACCTTGCGCAGGTAGGCTTTGAGGACTTTGCCCATCCACTCGCCGGTCGTGATCTCGTCCTTGTGATCGTAGAACGAGCGCATGATGCGGCTCATGTTGATGCCCTTCAGATCGGCGAGGAGCGACACGGTGCCGGTCACGCTGGTCTCCAAGGTGAGCGTCTTGCCAGCCTTCGTGCGGTAACTGAGAGGCAGCTTGAAGTTGGAAATGCCGACCTGCTGGATCGGCACGGTGGCGCCGGGAATCGACTCCGCCGTCTCCATCATGTCGGGCAACGACGCACGGTAGGCGGGCGTGACTTTGAAACCCGTGTCGTAGGCGCGCTTGATGCGCGGCGCGGCTCCACCGGCGGTGCGGTGGAGATACATGGCTTTTTTGGAAGGAGGCATTTTCGTTTTTGGTTTTTGAGAGTGCGTCTGGCGGGTGACGATAACCGCAGCCCCGTGAAGGCGGGGCGGACTGGCGCAGGAAAGGGAGTGGCTGAAAGAGCGGGCGCGTGTTCGGTTAACGCGCGGGTTTGATGCGTTGGTTAAACGGCGTCGGGGCCGTGATATTCGGCGAAGTTGCGCGGTGTCTCGTAGAGTTTCACGCAATGCAGGCGGCCGGCGGGAATGTGCGGCTCGATCTGGTTCCAGAAAGCGATCACGAGGTTCTCCGTCGAGGGGATGATGCCGCGCAAGAAATCGACCTCGTCGTTGAGGTTACGGTGGTCGCACTTGTCGAGAATGTGGGTGTGCAGGAGGCGCTTCAAATCGCCTAAATCCATGATGCAACCGGTGTCGGGGTTCGGCTGGCCGCGAAGGGAAACCTCCAGCACGTAGTTGTGGCCGTGCCAGTGAGGGTTGGTGCAAAGGCCAAACTGTTTCACGTTCCAAGCCTGGCTCTTGGACGGGTTCCAAAGGCGGTGCGCGGAATTGAAATGCACCTGGCGCGTGATCGTGACCACGCCGGTGAGCGGACGCACAGTGACACGGCGGGCGTTGGATGAGGCGGCTTTCTTTGGCATGGAAGGTAAAGGATGTAGCATAAAACCCATTGCGGTCAATTCACGGGCAGGCCCTTGCGCAGGTGCAGCCGAGTGGCGCGCAAATCCCCCTTGCGCACGTGCCCCGCGGGCCCTTCATCCAACGCGACATGGCGATGAGCTTCAGAATCCTCGGCAGCGGCAGTGCGGGTAATTGCGCCGTCCTGCGCACCGGAGAAACACGCGTGCTCATCGATGCGGGTTTCACCCATCGCAAACTCCGCCAACTCCTCCATGACGCCGGCGAATCGTTAGAGAAAATCGATGCGATTTTCATCACCCACGAGCATGGCGATCACGTTGCCGGCATCGATGGACTGAAGAAATTCCCGCATATCCAGGTGTTTGCCAACTCCGCCACCGCGCGCGCCGTGCAGGCGAAGATCGATCATCCGATCTCCTGGAAAATCTTCGAAACCGGCGCGCGTTTTCACTTTCGCGATTTGGAGGTGGAGAGTTTCCATGTTCCCCACGACGCGCAGGAGCCGGTGGGCTTTACCTTTTCGAGCGGACATGAGGCCGATCTGTTTAGCCCGCGCCGCCGCATCGCGTGGCTTACGGACCTCGGCCATGCGCCGCAGCACATCCACGAGCGCATCCGCGATGTCGATGTGGTCGTGGTCGAGAGCAACCACTGCCCGCGGCTGTTGCAGGCCGACATGAAACGCCCCTGGCCCACCAAACAGCGCATTTCCGGACGGCACGGTCATTTGTCCAACGAAGCCATGTGCGAGCTGCTCGGGGCGGTCGCCAGCCCTCGGTGGCGGCATATTTTCCTCACGCACTTGTCCCGCGACTGCAATAGCGAGGCGGCCATCGAAACCGCCCTTACCGGATTACGCGCCCGGCTCACCTGCCAGTTCAACATCGTCGCGTCCGGCGGCGGCACGGCGGTCTGCGAGCTATAGAGTGAGTTATAGATATACCTGAGCGGAGCTGGTGGTGTGACGGACGCCTGTTACGAGCTTTTGCTTTTGTGTCCACTCGCCCACCGTTTCACGGCGCGGCGAGAAAGGGTAAGTCATAACCTCAATCAGCCTTCTTTAAACCGTAGTCTCGGCGGCACGACAGCCGCTTAGTAGATTGCCATCAGCTGGCCGAATGGCCTGCATTATTCCGCTTATGCAAACGACCCAATCGCTCCGCCGCACCAAGATTATCTTTACGCTCGGGCCTGCCAGCCAAAGCGAAGAGATGCTGGAAAAGCTGATTCGCGGAGGCGTTGACGTCGCCCGCCTCAACATGGCGCATGGCAACCACGAGTGGACACGCGCGGTTATCCGTCGCATTCGCGCCGTTTCGAAGAAGGTCGGCCGCGAGATCGGCATCATGATGGACATTAAAGGCCCCGAGATTCGCACCGGCGATGTCGAGGCTCCCATCGAGCTGAAAGAAGGAGAAATTTTCGACTTCACCGTCCGCCCCGGCGACCGTGATGGCGGCGTGGAAATACGGTCCGTCAACGTTAACTACCAAGACCTGGTCAACGACATCCATGTCGGCGACATCGTGCTCGTGGACAGCGGTCTCATGCGTTTCGAGGTGCTGGAGCGGAACAACAACCACATCCGCTGCAAGGTTCTCACCCCCGGCGCGCTGAGCTCTCGCCGCCACATCAATCTCCCGGGCGTGAAGGTGAACCTCCCGTCCTTCACTGAGAAAGACCGCCTCGACACCTTGATGGGCATCGAGGAAGGCATCGATTTCGTCGCGCTGTCATTCGTCCGCGAAGCCAAGGACATCCACCAGCTCCGCGAATTCCTCTCCCTTAATAAGTCCAAGGCCAAGATCATCGCCAAAATCGAGGACCAGACGGCCATCTCTAACCTCGATGAGATCATTCAGGCAACCGACTCCCTGATGGTTGCCCGCGGCGATCTGGGCATCGAGTGCCCGCTGGAAGATCTGCCCGTGATCCAGCGCCGCGCCGTGAAATCCTGCTTCAATCAAGGCAAGCCGGTGATCATCGCGACTCACACGCTCGAATCGATGATCAGCTCGCCCGTCCCGACTCGCGCCGAGATCACCGACGTCGCCAACGCCGTTTACGAAAAAGCCGACTGCGTCATGCTCTCCGGCGAAACCACCGTGGGCAAATACCCCCTCGAATGCGTGCAGATCCTCGACAAGATCGCCCGTCGTATCGAACAGGAAGGCCCGTTCGAATTCGCCGAACCCGAGTATGTGGACGGCGACAAGCTCAAGCTCCTGCACTCCGCCGTGCTCCTCGGCCACCAGATGCCCGGCTCCGCGCTGCTCACCTTTACGCGCCAGGGTTTCATGGCCGCCGGCCTCGCCGCGTTGCGCCCCGCCCTCGTGCCGATCTACGCGATGACCAACTCGGTGGACACCCTGCGTCAGTTGCGCCTGTTGCGCAGCGTCGAGCCGTTCATGCTGGCGCTCGACACCGAGCCCAACGACACCATTGAAAACGCCATAGACATCCTCAAGCGGGCGGGCCGCGTCGAGCATGGCGACAAGCTCATCATCGCCACCGACATCCTCACGGCCGATCGCCTCGTCGATAGCGTGCAGCTTCGCATCGTGCGTTAACCCGCACCGGGCGACCTTCAAACGTCGAAAAATAAAAAGGGCCGGCGGGAAAAACCCGCCGGCCTTTTTTGTGTCGAGCTGAACGAACTCACTGAGCTCGTTCAGCATCAGTCCGGCGACCGATTAGCCGAGCTGCAGCAGCCAAGCTTGCGCGGTGAAATCGCCCGAGATCGTCAGGCAGAGTTCGTTGCCCTGAACCTTGGCGGCGACACCGCCGGGAGCCGCAAAGCCGTCGGTAGTTGTCCAACCCTTGCCCGTCGGCAACGGCACGCGCACTTCCGCCGGAGCTTTGGCGAACGCATGGACCACGATGGCCACAGAGCGGCCATCTGCGGAGGTGCGCACCATTGCCTGCCAACCGCTCGGGTGCCGCCAGCTCGGTCCGATGTCGCCCTGGCGACGGCTGACACCGCGCTTGAGCAGCGGAGCGATGCGACCGTAGAAGGCCATCGACGCCTGAACCAGTTGCCACTGCGGAGCGGTGAGGCCGGAGATTTCGCCCGACAGACACATGCGGCCGAGGAAAGTCGCCGCGAGGCTGTAAGCCAGACGCTGGTCAGTGTCGGAGCGATGCAGCACCGCCCAAATCTGATTTTGGCGGGGGAGGATCAGGCGATGGAGATTGGCCGCGATGAGCGGGATCTCGACCAACTCGTGCGCGTCGGAGAACGACGACATGGCGGTGCGCTCCATCATCGAGGGCTCAAGGCGATGTCCGCCGGAGGAGCAGTTTTCGATGACCAAATGCGGCAGTCGGGCGCGGATTTTTTCGAAGAAACGATAGACGCCGTAGATGTGGCGGCGCAGACCTTCACCGAGCGAACCAGCACCTTCGCAGCCGAGGCCGATGGTCTCGTTGTAGTCCACCTTCAGATACCCGAAACCGCAGCTCTCCAAGAGATCGATCACGTGTTCAGTGAGGAAGTCCAAGGCGACGGGATCATTGAGATCCCAGAAGCGGCGGCTGCGCACGGTGACAGGGATGCCGTCGCGTTTGAGCATATGATCGACGAGCGAGAACGCCACCGAGGCGTCACCCACTGTTTCCATCTCGAACCAGAGGCCCGGGATGATGCCACGCGCCTTGATGGCGGCCGCCGTGGCGGCGAGACCCTCGGGGAAGAGTTTCACGCTGGGAACCCAATCGCCGTGACCGTTGCCCCAGTCTCCGCGCTCGCCCTTATACCAACCCGCGTCGATCACGAGGTAACGCACGTCGGAGCCGCTCAGGCGGTCGGCGATGGCGAGCACTTTGTCATGCCCCGGATCGCCCCAGGTGGTGCACCATTCGTTGAAGATGATCGGGAGGCTTTGCTCGACGGCAGGCTGAGTTTCAACCGCGCGATCTTGCAACGCGGTGAGGCGGTCGCAGGCCTCGTCGAGTCCGCCCGCGACGCACGTGAGGCGCGCAGGAGGCGAATCGATGCGTTCGCCGGACACGAGGGTCTTCATCCAGTGGCCAAACTCACGGTCGGCGAGACCGCCGGAGAGACACACATCGTCATGTTGGCGGAACACCTCCAGCTGCCACGAACCGGCCCAGACGAGTTGCGCGGCCCAAGTGACGCCCGCTTGGGTGTCCTCGATGGCGGCGAACGGGAACCACTTGCGCACCGGCATAGAGCCGATCTGGCCAAAGCGTTCGCTGAACATGCCCGCGCCGCTCCAGGAGCGTTCGAGATGGAGTTCTTCGAGGGTGCGGGTTTCGAGACGACCCTCGGCGCTCCACACGGAACGAAAACGGTGCACACTCATGCGGCCGGGCGCGTCGTCGGCGGCGAAAGGAGTCAGGCCGCCCAGGGAAAAGCTGGTGAGCAACTCCAACGTGACGGGCTGCGCCGCGCCGTTGATGAATGCCGACTCGATCTCCACGGCGGCGTCGCCGTCATACCAAGAAAGGCGGTGCTCAATGCGATGTCCGGCGGCGCTAGCCAGCACCGTCAGGATCGTGGTGCGGTTGCCGACTCGCGACTCGTTCTGGCTCTCGAAACGAAACGCGTCCACCGACGGCGAACTGCGCAGCGTGTGGCCTTGGGAAAACGCACCGGGATACGAATCACCGACGAGCTTCACGTGGACGAGCGGATCGAGCACCCAAGCGGCCGGCGGCACCGGGTCCGGGCCGGAGTCGATGTAGAACTCGCCGGCCAGCGTGGCGCGACGGGTGGCGATTTCACCAAGGCGTGCGGTCGGCACGAGTTGCAGGCCAACGCGCTGGGTCGCGGTGTCGCGCAGATAGCGGATCGTCGTGTCGGCGACGTTCCATGAGGAGAGCAATTCGCAGGGCATGGGAAGGGTTGGATTCAGGACGTTGGAAAACGGGCGTTCCCGATGAGCATCGAGATTCCAAATACACCTTAGCTCAAATGCCTTGGGCATAAGCAAGCCGGAGCGCCGGTCGGCACGAGATTCATGCGCGCTCAGCTTTGAAATCAGGTTTCAGCCGACCTCCCTGATCGATGGCGGACCGAGAGTAGTTTCAAACCGTTAACCATGTAACTTACCTGTTGCGTCGATGTCCCTCGGCTGCACGATTCCGGTCCCCCTTAGCTACTCTTTCACGCGCGGCTGCACACCAATCACGCGTCATTCCCGAATGATCACCCCTTCGCGTTCCCTTCGTCACCATAGCTGGCTCGCAGCCGGATTGCTCGCGCTTGGCTCGATCTCGGCGCCCGAAGCGTTCGCCCAAGCCGCCGGCGCCCCCCAATCGCTCGACGTCATGTTCAAGCAGGGTGCCGATGCGTTCACCAGCGGCAACTATGACCGCACGATCTCCCTCTTCACCGAGATCCTAAAACAGGCAAAACCCAGCCCGCGACTGGAGCCGGTTCAGTTCACGATCGCAGCCGCCAAACTCCAGAAAGGCGACAACGCCGGAGCGATCGAGTCCTTCCGCGCCTACCTCCAACTCTACCCCGCCGGCGCCCAGCTCAACGACGCCCGCATCGGCCTCACCACCGCGTTCATCAATGCCGGCCGCATGCCGGAAGCTCAAGCCGCTCTCGCGTCACTCTCCAATCTGCGTTCCGGCCGGGATGGCTTGGATAATTACGCTGGCATCCTCGGCCTGACGCTTCAGATCGCGGACGCCCTTCTCGATTCGAAGACCGACGCCGCCCCCGAACCGCAGAAGACCCGTGAAGCATTGGCGCTTCTTCAGCAGGCACCCGACCGCGCCCAGATCATCACGCTGCAAAGCCGGCGTATTCGTGAACTCTCCGCGTTGTTCGAGCAGGCCAACGCCTTGGTCGGCTCCTCGGGCGCCGAGAGCAATCTCGCCTCGAATCGCGACAACCTCGCCGTGCGACTCAAGTCCGCCAAGGCCGCGCTGAAGCAGGTCGAGGACTCCGATACGTTCGACCTGCCCCGACTCCTCCGCCAAGCCCGCTGCCATCTCGCACTCAACGAGCCCTGGCATGCCATGGTGATTTCACAGGACATCATCGCACGTTTCCCGAGTTCGCCGGATC
Organism: uncultured Opitutaceae bacterium; assembly: GCA_967755175.1. Lineage (GTDB taxonomy): Bacteria > Verrucomicrobiota > Verrucomicrobiia > Opitutales > Opitutaceae > Rariglobus. Next base: position 51,115 of record CBRAFO010000004.1, read on the forward strand.
GTGCGTATGCGCTGCACACCTTGGTCATTGCCCGCCGCGAAGTCGGCCCACCGCAAAAAGCGCTGAAACTCTGCCAAGAGTTCCTCGCCGCGTTCCCGACCAACGCGCTCTCTGGAGAAGTGTCCGCCATCGCCGGCCAACTCGCCTCCCAACTGGATGACAACTCCAGCGCCATCGACTTCTTCGGAAAGGCCTTGGAGGGAAGCCAGGGAAAGTTCCGAGAAAACCTCCTGATCCAACTGGGTAACACCTACTTCAGCACAGGCGCATGGGCTCAGGCTCGCGACATGTTTGAGCGTTACCTGCAGGAATTCCCCTCCGGCCAATCGGCCGACAATATCGCCTATCGCTCCGCCCTCACATGGTTTTTGGATACCGGCGATTCCGACCGCTACGGCAAAGCCGAGAAAGCCATCCAGGCCTTCGTCGATAAGCACCCATCCAGTGCTTATCTCTCCGACGCCCGTTACCGCTTGGCCGTCTGCCAATTCGCCTTTCAAGAATACAAGAAGGCGATCGCGGCCTGTGAAAGCTGGGAAACCAGCTTCCCTACCGACGGCCAACTCTCCGAGGTCTTATCGCTCAAAGGCGACGTGCAGAAAACCATCACCGAGACCGACGCCGCCCTCGAAACGTATCTGCGCGCCGCCAGCGTCGCCTCCAGCGACGAGGTCCTGAGCTACACCCTCGGCGAAGCCGGCCGCATCCTTGAACAAAAGAAGGACTGGACCCGACTGGCCTCCGTCTTCTCCGGCCAGATTGATCGCCAGCCCGACAGCAAGCTCTCCATGGGCTGGTATTACTGGGTGGCGCGCGCCAAAGCCCGCGCCGGACAGACCACCGAAGCCTGGGAGTTTCTCGCCGACCACGTAGGCCTGCAGATCGCCAATCCCGCCAACGAAGACGTCGAGAAAATCCTCGAACTCATGGCGCAGATCCGCGCCCGTGAACGCCCGGCAGCCGACGCCGCGACACCGGTCTCCCCCGCGGACCAGCTTTCCAGCCGTCTCAAGCTCGAAGGCAACCCTCCAGTCCTCGTCGGTGCCCGCGTGCGTTACTACCAGTCCCGCGTGCTGGATCTCTCCCGCAAACCCGACGAAGCCGCCAAACTTCTGCTCGCCCTCGGACGCGAGTTCCCCGCCGACCAGATGAGCGCCGCACTGCTCGCCGCTGCCGGCGAAGCTCTCTATAAGGACGGTGATGTCGCTCGCGCCACGCCGTTCTTCACCACGTTGCTTGAGCGCTTCCCCTCCTCCGAATACCGCGACTGCGCTTGGGTGGGCTTGGGCAACCTCGCCCTTGATCGTAATGAACCCGATGTCGCCCTCGGATACTTCGATGACGCCATCAAGAAGGCCGGCGCAGTCCATCGTCAGCGCGAAGCCACCGTCGGCCAAGCCCGCAGCCAGTTCGCCCTCGGTCGCCTCGCCGACGCCACCAAACTCTTCGAGCTGATCGCCGGAGCCAAGGAATGGCGCGGCGAAGCCACCGCCCTCAGCCTCTACTACCTCGGTCAAATCGCGGTGCAACAAGGCGACCTTCCCAAGGGCATCGCGTTTTTCCAACGCGTTTTCGTAAGCCAGGTTCGTTACACGGAGTGGGTTGCCAAATCCTACCTCGCCAGCGGGCGTGCCTTTGAGGTCCTCGGCAAAAAGCCCGAGGCCGCCAAGACCTATTACGAAATGTTGCGCAACGAACGCCTGAAGGACCGCCCCGAGCTCGCGGAAGCGCGCACCCGTATCAAAGACATCGACCCTGCCTACACCCCATGAGCCGCCTTTCCGTTTTCGCCACGTTGGCCCTCCTTCACGCCGCCACGCTCGGCACGGCGTGGAGCCAGACGTTTTACTTCAATGATGGCCGCAAAGCCTCCATGCCTGAGGCGCGCATCAAAGGCAGCAACATCATCATCCCCCTGCAGCTGAAAGATGCCGAGGGCGGCTCGGCCGAGCAGACACTTCCCATCTCCAGCCTCAAACGCATCGACTGGCCTGCACCGGCCGCCATCGCCCAAGCCGAGGACGACCTCAAGGCGGGCAAACCGGCCGACGCGCTCAAAAAGATAACCGGCGTCTTGGGTGAACAGGAACCGCTTCGCGAAGTTCCCGGCTCCTGGTGGGCGCAAGGCGCCATCGTCAAGACCGTCGCGCTCGCCCGTCTGGGTCGGGACGTCGATGCCGACGTGATGATCGTCCTCATGCGCCGCGCCAACGTCGATCCCGACACCATCGGCCGCGGTGAAATCGCCGTCGTGGACTATCTCGTCTCGACCGGCAAAACCGACGAAGCCAACACCCGGTTGGAAAAGATCCAGAGATCCGTCTCCGACGACGCCAGCCTGGCCGCCGTCGCCATCACCAAGGGTCAGATTTTCGAACGCGCCGGCCGCACCGAGGACGCCCTGCTCTCCTACCTTCGCGTGCCGGTGTATTACGCCTCCGAAGACGGCAAAATGCCCACCGCCCTCCTCGGAGCCCTTCGTGCCTTTCGCAAGCTCGGCGACGAAACCCGCGCCGCCGACACTCTCAAAACCCTGACGACCCGCTATCCCGATTCACCCGAAGCCGCTCAAGCCAAACGCTAACGTCCCACTCTCGTTTAATTTTCTAAAATGAACACCCTGCCTGCCCGCCCCACCTCGTTTCTCAAGACGAACGCCGTCGCGACCACGCTCTTCACCAGCCTCGTGGTGCTGACTCTCGCCCACCCGGCCATAGCCCAAGAAGCCGCCGCCGCCACCACCGAAGCCGCTGTCGTCCACAGTAAAACCCTCTACGAACGCATCATGGTGGCCGGCCCCGCCTTCATGGGCATGCTGTTCACCGCCTCCATGTGCATGGTCTGGCTCGTCCTCGATGGCATCATGAAGACGTCCTACAAAAAACTCGTCCCGCCGACCGTCGTGGCCGCCGTGCGCCAAAGCCTCATCGACGGTGATTACGAAAGCGCGACCCACGTCACCACTGCCTCTGAGACCGTGTTTGGCGAAGTCGCTGCCGCTGCCTTCACCAAAGTCGGCCTCGGCAAGGATGCGACCGACGACGCGATCTTCGAAGAACTCGAACGCACCCGCGCCGTTTTCCTCTCCCGCATCAGCTACCTGTCCGTTATCGGCGTTATCACGCCCATGATCGGCCTCACCGGCACGGTGTTCGGCATGATCCACGCCTTCGACACCCTCGGCTCCTCCGGCGTCGGCGATCCCGCCAAGCTCTCCGAGGCCATCGGCGAGGTGCTCGTGTGCACCGGCGGCGGCCTCGTGGTCGCCATCCCCGCCTTCGCGTTTTACTACGTGCTGCGTAACCGCATCTCCGCGGGCTTCCGCCATGTGCAGGTTGAGATCAACGAGATCTTCCACCACCTGCCTTACGAATACCTCACCGGCCTCCGCCTCGAAACCGACGCCTTCATCCCCGCGCCGCCCCGCCCGGTTGCGACGGCCTCCGCCGAAGAAGCCGCCTCGGCCTAACCCTCAACCCCCACCACCACCATGGCCGGAGGAGGTTCAGGCGACGGCGAGGAGCCGGAGTTCCAGATCGCGCCGATGATCGACGTGCTGCTCGTGCTGCTCATTTTCTTCATGAGCTCCATCACGAAGCAGGTCGCCCGTGTGGATAAATCCATCACGTTGCCCGTCGCTCAAAACGCCGCCAAACGCGACAGCGCCCGCGACGAATCCATCATCAACGTGCGTTGGGACCCGGTGAAAAAGCAGGCGTCCTACCTCTTCGAGGATAAGCCCTACGATCAGCTCGAACCGGTCGTGCCGATGCTCACAGAGCGGCAGAATGCCTCCCATAAACACCGCCTCGTGATCCGCGGTGAACGTTTGGTGCCCGCCGAGCAGATTTCCCTCGCCATGGCCGCTGCCGCCTCGGCCGGCATTGCCGACATCACCTTCGCCGTCTCCCCCCGTTAATCCATGAGCCGCCACCGCCGCAGACGACACGTAGAAGCCGCCGGAGACTTGGGCTTTCAAATCGCCCCCATGATCGACGTGGTCTTCGTGATCCTCGTCTTCTTCATGTCGCTCACCGCGACGGTGAAAATCGAGGCCGAGCTCAACACCAAGCTCCCGGGCAACGCTACCACCTCCGCTGCCGTCGAGTTCCCCGATGAACAGACCATCACCATCGAAGCTGGTGGACAGGTTCTGCTCAACGACGAGCCCTACGATGGCCCGAACGATCCGGCGATGACCAAGCTCACCGGGACACTCATGAAGCTGAAGGCGAACTCCGACAACGCCAAGACACTCCTGCTCATCACCATCTCCAGCGACCCGAAGGCGCCCTACTACCGCACGATCGACGTGCTCAACGCCCTCGCCGCCGCCGAAATCAGCAACGTCACCTTTACGGTGGAAGACGGCTTCTGATCCGCATCCCGCACCATGAGTGATTTCAAAACAAGGGTTGTCCGCTACTTCAAACGCGCCGGTGCCGGCTCGCTGCTGATCAGCATCATCATCCATAGCTTCGTCATCGGCGGCGCGACGGTTTACGTCATCAGCACGGTTAAACCCAACCGCACGCCCAAGTTCGCCAGCGGCGGTGGAGGCAATCCCGCTTCGTCCGTTCAACATCCGGTAAAGATGTCGAACACCCAGCCGAAACTCGAAAGCCTCACCAAGCGCCTCTCGGTTGACAGTCCTAACTCCGCCATTGCGCTACCCGACCTGCCCAAGGGCAATTCCGGCATTTCCGGTCCCTCCCTCGGCGAGGGTTTAGGCGGCAAGGGCCCGGGCGGACCCGGTATGGGCGCCGGCCCGAATCTCACCGGCCCACTCATGCCCACGTTTGGGTTTCGTGAGCCCCAGGCGGGTGGCACGCTCGTCGGCCACTTCTACGACCTTAAGCAATTCCGCACGAAAAAACTCAACCCCAGGCTCGCCAAAATCGGCCCCGCCCTCCTGGCGATCGAGGAAGTGACCAGCTTTATCAAGACGGGCTGGTCCAGCAGTAGTCTCTCCGAGTTCTTCCAAGCCCCGACTACGCTGTATGCCACCCAGATCTTCGTGCCGGTCATGCCCGCCGACGAAGCGCCCAAGGCCTATGCCGTGGAAAAAGAGGTTAAGCCGATGTCTTGGATCGCTCACTACAAAGGCAAAGTAAGCCCACCCACCACCGGCTCTTACCGGTTTGTGGGGGCCGGTGACGACCTCATGGCGGTGCGTTTCGACGGTCGCCTGGTGCTCGATTGCGGCGGCAGCAAGGGGTCCACCTTCAAACCTGATCGCACTCGATCGCCCACCTACGCGTATAGCTACAAACAAAACGAGTGGAACGTCGGCACCCGAGGTGGCTTCGTGGTGGGTAACAACATGGATCTGAAGGCCGGCCAGTTCTACGATATCGATATCGTATTTTCCGAGGGACCCGGAGGCCTCTTCTGCGCCATGCTCCTCTTTGAGCAAGCGGGCGTGGAGTATAAAAAAGACTCCAAAGGAAATCCCATTCTCCCGATTTTCCGCGTTGCGGATAGCAAGATGAAGCGTGCCGACACAGGTCCCGAGTTTATGGCCGACGGCCCCATTTGGCGCGCCGCAGCCATGCCGAAGAACTGACGTGAACGGGGACGGAATGGGCAGGCCTGCTCGTTCCGCCACCCGGTGTAGTGCGCATAGCTATAGGTTTGAGTGGAGCGGCGGCGTCCCCGCCGCCGGACGGCGCCTGAGCGCGCTCGCCTATCAACCGCCATTGGCAGGACTGGCGTCCTGTGCGGCTACGGGGACGTCGCGCCGCTCCCGTCTCACGGTCGGGCTGCTTCCCATTCGACGCATGAACTGCACCGTGATCGCCTGAGTTGCGGAGGGAGGCGCCGGTTTTGGCCTGCTCCTCCTCCCTCACTCAGTGACGCGCCCACGACCGTCGCTGGTGGCACGCTACGCCTCAGAAAATGCTTTTACGAAAAATCTGATCGTCGAAAAAGCTCAGATCCCAGCTGACGCGCCACGAAATCACCGGGACGCCGTGCATAAACTGGATCGGCAGCCACAGGTAACGGCCATCGATCGCGTTCTCTTCACACCAGCGGTCGGCGACAAAGATAAATGCATCCGGACGGCCCGCGACCGGCAGGATGTAGGCCGATTGCCCGCCAAAAGTGTGGGCGATTTCCGCCCCCGTTCCGAGACACGGGTTTCCCAGTTCTTCCCAAGGCCCCCAGATCGAATCGGCCACGGACACGCGAGCCTCGTTGGCCGCCCAACCCGTGCAACTGGAGCTAAACAGGTAATAGCGTCCGCGCCACTTCATGAGTGACGGCGCCTCATGGAAACGCCCGGGGAGCACTCGCACGTAGCGGCCCGCCGGACGCGTGTAATCATCGCTCAGTTGCGAGATGTGCAGCGTGCCGTTGGCCTCGGAGGCATACAGGTGATACGCAGTGCCGTCGTCATCGACGAAGAGCGTCTGGTCGCGCGCCATCTGCCCGCCGGCGAAGTCGCGGCGAAAAAGGATCTGCTTGGGATAATACGGCAGCGGGCCGCCGGGCAGTTCCAGCTTGGCCAAGGCGGCCTCCTCGGCGGCATCGAGCGGACGGCGCTGGTCGGCGGACACGTTGTCTGGCCACACGCCGGCGTTGGGCCGGAAGGTGCCGATAAAGCGAAACGGGCCGGCAGGCGCGTCGGCCACGGCCACGCCGCTGCGAGAGCCGCCGTAGCCGCCGTCGAGCGGCTCGTGGTGGAACCACATGACGAACCGGCGCGTAGCCGCGTTATAGATCACCTTCGGGCGCTCGATGATACAGCCGCGCGCGAGGTCGTGCGCAGGATCATCAGATACGGCGAGGGCGATGCCTGCGTCGGTCCAGCGATAGAGATCGCGCGAGGTGTAAACGTGCACGCCAACGTGCGCATTGTTGCCTGCCAGGCCGGCGATCTTGTGCTCGCCGAACCAGTAGTAAACCCCTTCGTGGAAAAGGAAGCCCGGACCGTGCGCGTTAATCGCCACACCTTGGTCATCGAGCCAGACTTCACCTGGACGGAAATTTTCGCGGTCGTTTTTCATGATTCCGGACTGAGTTCAATGGGAACTCCCGGGCGATGATGCAAGAGCCCGCAGAGCGGACGTTATGCGGTAAACGCAGCCGAATCCGTTGTCCCCCGTGTCAGGCCGATAGACAGCTCAACCCGTGCAGCCAGGCAAACGATAGATCCGCTCAGCGTTGCCGCCCATGATTGCGGCCCGCTCCTGCTCCGCCAACGGAGCGATCCAGTCCTCGACGGTTTGCTTCCAACGCCCGTAGGTCACACCGGCCAGACACACCGGCCAGTCGGTGCCATAGAGCAGGCGTTGCGGACCAAACGCGTCGAGCACCACGTCGAAGTAGGGATTGAGCTGCGCCGGCGTCCACGTGCGCACATCGGCCTCCGTCACCATGCCCGAGAGCTTGCACGCGACGTTCGGACGGCGAGCGAGTTCGCGGATATTTTTCGTCCATGGCTCCAGCTCACCCGCGGCAATGCGCGGCTTGGCAATGTGATCGAGCACGAACACCTGATTCGGATGCCGGTCAACGAATGTGATCGTGTCGGGCAGATGACGCTCAAAAACCAAAATGTCGTAAACCAGCCCGCAACGCGTGAGCGCCTCGATGCCACGATTAAAATCGGCGCGCAGCATGTAGCGGTCATCCGCCTCGTCGTGCAAAACGTGACGCACTCCGCGCAGCTTGGGATGCGCAACAAGCGGCTCCAAGATCGCGTCGATCACCGGATCGATCAACGGCACCCAGCCCACCACGCCGTGGATAAACGCATGCTCAGCGGCGAAGCCGAGCAGCCACTGGGTTTCCTCCAGCGACTGACGGGCATGCACGGAAATCACGCCATCCACACCCGCGCCCGCCACCTCGGCCGCGAGGTCAACCGGCAGGAAATCCCGCTGGATCACGGTCCAATCACGAGGAATCCACGCATGATCAACCGGGCTGTAATGCCAAAAATGGTGATGGGAATCGATGACCGGCATAGCAGGCATACGGATTGGTTAGTAAAGTGCCGTCAAAGTGTGGCCGGCGCCCCCGCCGGCCAACGGGCGGGCAACGCACTCCTGCAGGCCGGCGAGGGCACCGGCCACACTTTACCGAAGTCTCAGAGTTCGACGTGAATCTTGGTGATCGCTCCCGGATTGGCCGACCACGCCGCAAGCGCCTCGCCGGATTCGGCGAATGGCACCGTGCGCGTGATCGTGTCTTCGATCGGATAACGGCCCGCCTCCAACATCGTCACCACGTCGCGGAAGTCATCGGGCGTGGCGTTGCGTGATCCCATGATATCGAGTTCCTTCATCACGAAATACTTCGTCTCGTAGGATACCGGGGCCTTGGCGTAGCCGATGTAAACCACGCGTCCAGCGAAGCACACTTCGTCCACGGCGGCCACAAACGTCGCCGGGTTGCCAACAGCCTCAATGGCCACATCTGGGCCGTGTCCGTCGGTGAGCGCGAGCAGGCGTTCGTGCAGGTTTTCGGTGCGCGAGTTGATGACGTGCGTCGCACCGGCCTTCTTGGCGATGGCGAGCTTCGCGTCTTCGATATCCACCGCAATGACCGTAGCGCCACGATGCAGACCGGCGGCGGCGATGGCGCCGAGGCCGATCATGCCGCAACCGAACACCAGCACGGTATCGGTCGCAGCCACGCGTCCGCGTGAGACGGCGTGAAAGCCAACGGCGAGCGGTTCCACGAGGGCAAGTTCGCGCAGGCCGAGCTTCGAGGAGGACACGAGTTTTTGCCACGGAGCGACGATGTAGTCGGTGAACGCGCCGTCTTGCTGCACGCCGAGGGTCTGGTTGTAGCGGCAGGCGTTGAACCGTTTCTGGCGGCACGAGCTGCATTTCCCGCAGGTCGTGTAAGGCGTGACCGTAACGGCCTGGCCGATGGAAAACGCAGCAGGCACGCCAGTGGTCACCGCCTCGATTACCGCGGCGATTTCGTGGCCGGGAATGCGAGGATACGAGACCAGCGGATTGCCGCCACGGAAAGTGCTGAGGTCGGAGCCGCAGAAGCCGAGGCGACGAACGCGCAGGAGCACTTCGCCCGGAGCGGGCGTGGGAGTGGGCTTTTCGCCGTAGGAGAACTGGCCGGGAGCGTCGATGAGCAGGGTTTTCATGGGTATAGGCAGGCGGCGGGGCTCAGTTGTTCTCGGGACGGCCGGAGGACCAAGTGAGGTTGTGCACGGGCTTGAGGATCGCGAGGACATCGGCGAGCAGCGCATGGTCGAGGGGCGCCTCGGCGTCCGAGATGTTTTGCAACACGCGCGCCGGGCTGGCGGTCCCGACGATGTGCGTGTGGAGCTCGGGATGAGCCATCGAGTATTGGAGCGCGAGTTTGCCGAGATCGGCACCGCGGGCGCGACACAGGGCGGCGGCTTCGGCACACTTCTCACGAAGCGCGGCCGGCGCGGGGTGCCACGAGGGCGGACCTTCGTTGCTCAGCAGGCGCATGGCGAGCGGGGCGGAGTTGAAGATGCCGACGTTTTTCTCGCGCAGATAGGGCAGCATATCGGCGAGCGCGGTGTCGTTGAGGCAGTAGTGGCAGTAGCTCTGGATCTGATCCACCGGCGCGCGATCCATCACCTGTTTATACAATCGCACGGGCAGGCAGGAGATGCCCACGAAGCGAACTTTCCCTTGGGCCTGGAGCTTGCGGAGAGCGGGAATGGTCTCGTTGACGATCTGGTCAACGTTACCGAATTCCATGTCGTGGACCTGGATGAAATCGATCATTTCCACGCCGATGCGGGCGAGGCTCTCGTCCACGCTGCGGGTGACGCGTTCAGCGGAGAAATCGAAGTCAGCGATGGTCGGGCCGTAACGAGCCACCTTGGTCGCGAGGATGTAACGGTCGCGGGTAATGCCTTTCAGCGCTTTGCCGAGAACGGTCTCGGCCTTCGTCGCGCCGTAGTAGGGAGCGGTGTCGATCAAGTTGATCCCGTTATCGAGGGCGACATGGACGGAGCGAATGCCCTCCGCTTCGTCGATATCACGGAAGGCAGAGCCGAGGGACGAGCCGCCGTAGGCGAGTGCGGAGACTTTGACGCCCGTGGCGCCGAGAGTGCGGTATTGCATAGGGAGATGAACGGAGGGGGTGATGTTGGCTTAGGCCGATTCGAGGATGAGATTGCCGTATTGGGTGGTGTCGCCGGTGCGGATGAGACCGATGGCGTCCGGAACGCGTTTCTTTAGATCAACGTGCGACATAAACGTGATCGGCAGGCCCTCCAACGCGCCGAGATGGCGGGCTAGTTTTTCAGGAGAGTTGGCGGCCTGCACTTCCTCGGCGGCAAAAACGCGGCCAATGACAAAGTTCGGACGGAGCGCGGCGATCAACTGTGCCACGGTCGGAAGGTCATCGACCACCGAGAGATCGACCGTCTCGATCTCGGGCCAGAAGGGGAAACCCCGATCAGAGATGACCAGAGTGTTGGTGTGACGAACGCGGGCGAGGAGGTCCAAGACCGCGGGATTGAGGATACCGGTTTTGAGCATGGCGGGGATTGATCTCCATACTACCCGATCCCTGCCGCTCGGGAATGGCCGGGCTTGTCCCCGACATGGATATTATTTGCGCGGCTGAGCGATGCTGGCGTGGTGCCGAGCCTGGAAATCCCGGGGACTGCAACCGAAGGCGCGGTGGAAAATGCGAGAGAAGTGCAGCGCATCCCCAAACCCGGCTGCGGAGGCGGCTTCTTTCACCAACACCGGCTCGGTCGCGAGCAACCGCGCAGCGGTGTCGAGTTTGCGGCGCGTGAGATAACGCTGCGGCGTGTCGTGGCGGAACCGCGAGAAAAGCCGACAAAGGTGCGCGGGATCGACTTGAGCAGCGGCGGCCAGATCCGTGAGTGAATGCAGCTCCACGTGCCGCGTTTCGATAAGCCGCAACGCGCGTTGCAACGTCTCCAGCGCACGCGACGAGCCCGCGACCGGCACCGCGCGCTCGCGGGCTTTGAGCAGCAGCAGCCGCAGATAACCTTGGGCAAACTCCTGGCGGAGATCATGGGATTTCTGTGCTTCGCGGATCAGCTCCTCAAAGAGCAGTCGAGCTGCCTCAGGCTCGCGCACCACGACAAGCGAAGGCGACGCGATCCCGGCTTCGCGGCAGGCCGCGGGCGCACCACGACCAAAGAAATCGACAAAGTATTTCACCAGCGGCCGACGCGGGTCGCTCTCGATTTGATGAGGCACGCCGGGACCGTAACTAAAAATATGCCCCGGCTGGAGGCGGTGCCGATGGCCGTCCAACACAAGCGTGCCGGCGCCCTCGACCACAAACTCGATCACATGGCAGAGGTAGCCCTCACGCACCACGCGGTAGCCCGGCAGGCAACGTTCGCGTCCGGCGCAGGCGACCACGAGGCCCGCCACAGAACGCGGCGCCATGTCGAGCGTGGCGTAGCTGGTGTCGGTGACTTGGGCGGAAAAAGCGGGAATCGAAGACGTCATCACGGGGGGGGCTTCGCGATGGCACGCGCGCCCTAAATCATCGGGCAGAACTATCAGCGCGCCTCCCAGCCGGGCAATGCGCATCTCGGCCAACGTGTCTTCGTCTTCCACCCCGCCCTGCCCTCGCCCGCCCTACTCCAACGTCACTCTTCGATTCGCGGTTCGTTCCAACCCAACTGCTGACGCGCCTCGGGGCTGAGGCGCTCCGGCGTCCACAGCGGTTCCCAAACCAGGTTCACCTCGGCACTCAAGACGCCTGGCACCGCCTCCGCCGCGGCTTGCACACCGTTCAAGATGACCTCGCCCGCCGGGCAATGCATTGAGGTCAGCGTCATGTTCACACGGACCACGCCCTCCTCGATGACGATGTCGTAGATAAGGCCGAGGTCCTCAATACTCACGCCGAACTCCGGATCGTAAACCGACTTGAAGGCTTCGCGGAGCGTTTCGACGGAGAGAACAGGTAATGAGACATTCATGGTAAAGGTGCAGGGATTCGAATGAGTGCGGCCGGCGACACGCGGTGGCTCCGCAGGTGCGCGAGCACGCGCAGCAGGTTGGCCGAAAAGAGCGCGATGCCCACCGCCAGCGCGATTCCGCCCAACCGCGAAACGAGTTCAGACGAAGTCGCACAGCCAACGACGAGCAGCCCCAGCCCCGCCAGATGACCGATCAGCCAACTGTGTTCGAGCGAACGCGAGGCCAGCGTGGTGGCGACCGGCACCGGTTGTTTTCCGACCTTCGGGCCATAGGCGCGCATCCACACGAGGAACGGCACGATTTTGCATAACATGCCGAGGACCATCAGGCTGAGCGCGCCCGTAATGAGCACGACGCCATACGCCACCACTCCGCGCATCACCAACGGGTGTCCGACAGGGACAAACGCGAGCGTCAGCCCAAGCGTGGTCGCCAACGACAAGCCCACGGCGCCCAAGACAAACGCCTGAATGCCCGGCTCGACCTTCTTCCGGCGCCGTGTGCGCAGCGTGGCTCGGAACGCGATGCCCGAGCTGACAATGCCGCCCGCGATAAACAGTGCACCGAGGCGAGTCAGCCCAGCTCGGTCCCACGCCAGCCCGGGAGCGAGCGCCAGCAACCCGGCTTGCGTGACCAGCAATCCCGCCCAAACCAGACGCGGGCGGCGCAGCTCGCCCATCGTGAACATGGGGATGAGTTGAAACGTCGTGCCCTGCAGCAGCGTGAGAAAAAAGCCCGCCAGCCCGAGGTGAGCGTGAGCGCGCAACAGATCCAAGACCGATAGCGGCAACCACGGCGAATGGCGGTTCATCGCCAGCGTGACGCCCGCCAGCACCGTCGCCGTCAACCAACCGGTCGCGAGCGGGAAACACCAAGCGGACGCATCCCGGCGTGTCGCGCGCAAAAAAGTCCGCACCACCGCCACGCACAGGATAACCACGCCCGCCGTGATAAACGTGCCGCCCAAGCCCGCCCAGGCATACCGTCCGGTTGCGAACGCCGTCACCAGCAGCACCAGTCCGGCGCCGTGCAAGGCCAGGTGCATCCAAAGCGCCGATACGCGCAACCGCAGCGGCGCGCCAAGGACGACCGGCATCAATTGATACAACGCCCCGATGCACACGCTCAGCAGAAAGCCCGGCAGCCACAGGTGAACAAACGCAACCACCTGCGGATGCATATACGGCAGGCCCACGAGCGTCGGTTGCACCAACAGCCAGCCGGCGGCGGTCACCAGCGCGCCCAATCCGAGGAGGATGAAGGCGAGCGGCAACACTCCGCCCGCGACCATGGTCACCGCCGCCGGTCGCGCAGACGGAGCAGGCGCAACGCGCCGCTCAGGCGCGGCTGAGGGTGGTAATCCAGCTTTCATCGGCGAGTTGTTCGCTGGCATAGCGGACGCCCCGGGCATCCAGCTCGGCGTAGAGGTGCAGCGGACGCCGATCCGTGCGGGCACGGAAGGTTGCGCCGGGCTTCAATGCCTCGATCGCACCGAGAATGCGCAGCATCGGCTCCGGCGGCTCGAGCCCGCGCGCATCCACCTCGGTTTCGGCGGCGGTAACAGAACCGGCACACACCGCAGCCGCCGGCGGTGCCACTGCGGGACGCTCGGGCGAGACGGCGAGGCGCGTGATTTTGACTTGGAACTCCTCGGGGCCGGACACGAGGTATTCCCAGTTAAACGCACCGGGGAACTGCGCGGCGAATTGGTAGTAGAGCGGCACCGGATCGTGATCGTTGATCAGCACGAAATAGCTGCCGACGGGCAGCTCCGCCCAACGGGCAAAGATCAGTGCATGCTTCTGGCGGCAGGGAATGACCCGCACATCGAAGTGCGTGAGGTCCATCGGTTCGTTGGCGGTTGGATTCATCGCCGCCCACCTTAGCGCAACCGCGCGCGATGCGCCTTGATGTGGATCAACCCACGACGCGATCGCCGCGTTTATACGTCCACGTAGGCGCGCAGACCGGCGGTGTTGAGCACCTGCATGCGCGGGCCCGTCACCGCAATCAGGCCTTCGCGGCGAAACCGCGCGAGCGTCCGGGAAAACGTCTCGCTGGTGACGCCCAACTGACCGGCCAACACTTTCTTGCTCACCGGAAGATCAAACGGCGCAGCATCAATCCCGTTCGCGTCACAGTGACGGAGCAGCCAGTCGGCGAGTCGTCCTTCGATCTGCCGGCCCTTGATGTCGTGAATCGTCTGCACGAGGTATTTCAGGTGCAGGCTCATCGACGCGAGCATGTGCAACGCGAGCTCGGGCTTCTTGCAGACGAGCTCACGGAAATGCGTTTTGTGAATGAGAATCACCTGAGACGGCTCGAGCGCCATCGCGTTGGCCGGGTAGGTTTCCACCGTGGCCATCGCGACTTCCGCGAAGCTCTCCGGCGCCTCGAACACACAGATGATCTGCTCGCGGCCGTCGGGCGTGAGCCGGAAGATACTGATGCGTCCACTCTGCGCGACGTAGAAGCCATCCGCTTTTTCCCCCTCGCGAAAGAGCACCTCGTCTTTGGCCAACGTGCGCACCGTGCAACCGTCCGCAATCGCCTCGATATCGGCGGACGAGAGGTCCGAAAACATGCGGCTCTTGCGGAGCGTGGCGACGATGGCCGTCTTACGAAAACCACTCAGGGACGATGACAGGGGTGACGACACGCGGTGAAATTCGCATCCCGCCTTGAGATTGATCAAGGTGATTGAGCGCGCTCCGTCTATATTACCGCCATGCCCGATCTTCAACCGCTCGAACTCGATGTGCGCCCTTTATGTGCGCGGCAACGCCCACCGCTGCCGGCGATTCAACAGGCCATCGCTCAACTGGAACCGGGCCAATCGTTGCGCTTGATTGCGCCCTTCGAGCCGGTGCCGCTTTACGAGTTCATGGCAACGCGCGGATTTTCTCACGAGAGTCGCGAGACGGAGCCGGGCACGTGGACAGTTCTCTTTTCCCCGCAGAAGAACGCGGACTAAACGGATTCGACGCGATGAGTGATAGCGAAACGACGGGCGGCGCGGGCGGTGAGGTCGGCGACGAAACCACGGGCGCGAGGGCGAGCGCGGCCCGGCGCGCCTTCGTGGTCGCTGGTTGGTTTCTGATGGTGCTCGCAGGGTTGGGCGCGTTGCTGCGCCTGCAAACGGTCCGCCCCGTAGCCGGCGTAAACTACGCGCACGTGCTGCACGCCCATTCGCACGTGGCGTTTCTCGGCTGGGTGTTCAACGCGTTCTTCGCATTAGCCCTGCGGTGCTTCGTGGTTGATGTGGATGTCCGAAGGTTTTGGCGGCTGTTCGTTGTCCTCCAAATCGCCGTGGTCGGAATGCTGCTGGCGTATCCTGTCCAAGGATATGATGCGGTGAGCATCGCGTTTTCCACGCTGCACATGGTGTGCTCAGCGGTGTTCGCTTGGTGGTTGTGGCGCCGTAACCGCGCCACGCCGGTCGCCCGCAGTCATCTGCGAGTAGCGTTGGTTTTTATGGTCGCCTCGGGCTTGGGCCCGCTCGCGCTGGGACCATTGGCCGCGCTCGGGCTGCGCGACTCGCCCGGCTACCTGCTCGCGATCTATTTCTACCTACACTGCCAATACAACGGCTGGTTCCTCTTCTTCCTGCAGGCGCTGGCGTTTCAGGACGCGTCACAGGCCAGGGAAATGCCCACGCGCAACACGGCCGACGCCCGTCGCGCACTCGGGTGGCTCGGCACCGGCGCGGTGCTGACGCTGGCGCTCTCGACACTCTGGCTCCATCCGCCCGTCTGGGTCTACGTGATCGCGGCATTGGGTGGGGCCGCGCAACTCGTCGGCTGCTTCTATCTCGTGCGCAGCTTGCGCGGGAGGGGCGGGCGTTTTCACGGACCGGCCCGCTGGCTCGGCGGACTCGCACTCGCGGGCTTCTTGCTAAAGCACCTCTTGCAAGCCGCCTCGGCGTGGCCGGCGCTAGAGCCGTGGGTCAACCATCGCTTCACGGTAATCGCGTTTCTTCACCTCGTGTTTCTCGGAGTGGTTACGCCACTGCTGCTCGCGTGGGGACTGCGACTAGGATGGCTGCGCGACGGACTCCGCCTTCGTGTAGGGCTAGTGGTGTTTTTCGCCGGCGCGTTGGCAACGGAAGTCGTTCTGGTGAGTGCACCGATGGGACTGGTTTGCCCGCGGTTGCCCGAAACATTGTTGGCGGCGGCTTTGGCGTTGTTCAGTGGGGCGATGCTGATTGGCGGAGGGCAGCTGAAGCTTCGTCCAAACCGCCGGTCAGCCCGGTGCGTTGATGGACGATCTCTCCCTCGGGCGACAGGATCGTGATGAGATTAGAGTGGGCGAACTGGCCGTCGGCCTCGCGCTTGAACTTCACGCCGAGAAGCGCGGCGAGTTCGCGGACCGCATCGGCATTGCCGTGCAGGAGCATCCACTGGGCGTCGAGCTGGCGGGACTCCCGGAAACGATGCAGGGCGGCAGGCGTATCCCGTTCCGTGTCGAAGGACACGAGCACGAGGGCGGCGCGGTCGCGGAGCTCGGGCGGGAGCCGGTCACGGATGCGCGTGAGATCTTGGATGATCAACGGACACGCGTAGGTGCAGGACGAAAAGAACAGCGCGATGGCCACGGGACGTCCGCGAAATTGGGCCAATTGCACGGAGGTGCCCGCGTCATCAGTGAAGCCTGTTTCCAGTTGATAAATCGACGTGGCCGGCAGCGGCGCGGCGGCGGGGATTTCCGCCTGGCAGCAATCGCCAGCGCGCGCGACCGGCACTAGCGCGACGAACACGGTGAACGCGGTGCGGAGGAGGACCGAGATTTTCATGGTGAGAGGTTAACCGGTGAAGTGGGCGCGGGAAACGGAAGTGAGGTGGCGCAGCGGAAGCCGAGCAACGAGGTGCCTTGGCGGGCCTTCAATGAGGAGCGCAATGCCTGGCGCATGAACGCGGCGTAGTTGCCCGTGTCGCGCGCAGAGGCGGCACCAGCTCCGCAAAAGAGATCGCGGTCGAGACCGGAGTCGGCGCGCGATTCGCCGGTGACCATCGCGGTATCGAAGTCGTCCACCCACTCCCAAACGAGTCCGTGCAGCCCGCGCACGCCAATGAAGTTAGCCTTGGCCGTGGTGACCGAGGGAAGCACGGCGGGCGCGGGACGCGAAAGCCAGGCATAGAGGTCGCGGATAAAGTCCGGTTCGTCGCGCCCGGAGAGCGTCGAGTATCCGACTGCGGCGGCGAGTTCCCACTCGGCCACGGTGGGCAGGCGTTGGTCACGGGCACGAGCATAAGCACGCGCGGCAAACCAGGATACGTTGACCACCGGCGCATCGGCGGGCGCGGTGGTGCCCAACTCCACGTCACCCGCCCAATGCTGGAGGTAAGTGGCGTCGGCGAAGAGCGGACTCACCCGAGAACGTCGCCACTGCGGATGAGCCTGCACGAAGGCAAGGAACTCGGCGTTGGTGACGGGCAACACGTCCAAGTCGAAAGCGGCCACGGCGACCTCCGCCGGATCTGCGGTGGAGCGGGTGAGCGGACGATATACGCCGGCCGGAATCAGCACTGCGCCCACCTGCGTGGCCAGTGCTGCCAGAAAAACCCCAGCTGCAAAACGGACGAGGGACATGGATTGGGCGAAGGACAGCGGGCGGTGGCCGATGTGGGCGGAGTCGGAGCGGCGCAGGATTAGCGGGAGTCGTTTTTCACGCGTCGCACGTCGTCGATGGTGTAAGCAGGCGCGGAGTTGCCCCAGCTGTTCGTGACGTAGGTGAGCACGTCGGCGATTTGCTCTTCGGTGAGCGCGTCTTGCTGCGGAGGCATTGCGCTGTTGTAGGCCGTGCCGTTGACCGTGACTTTGCCGGAGAGCCCTTTGAGCACGATGCGGATGGCGCGCTCACGGTCGGCCATCAAGTAGTCGGACTTGGCGAGTGGCGGAAACACGCCGGCCATGCCCACGCCGTTCGGCAGGTGGCAGGCGAAGCAGGTCTGCATGTAAACCTGCTTGCCCTTCTCGATCTGCATTTCCTTGGTGAGCCCGGCGATGGCAGGGTTGGCTTTGATCTCGGCGGTGATCTGCGTCTGCAACTCGGCTTGGCGCTTCGAGGACTCCGACCCTTCGCTGGCCTGCGCTCCGAGATACACCGCATCGACCTCCTTGCCGGAGTAAACCACCCGGTCTTCGGTGCCGGCGACCTTCAGCATACCGAGCGCGCCTTTGTTGAACGCACGGCTGAGCGAGTGGTCCACGAGCACGAAGGTGCCGGGCACCTCGACTTTAAATTCAAGCAACGTCGCGCCGCCGGCGGGCACGAGTGTGGTCTGCACGTTTTCCTGCACGAGCTTCGTGCCTGCCTCGGGGAACACGCGGTCAAATATCTCGCCGATCACGTGGAACGACGACGTGAGGTTGGGGCCGCCCACGCCGAAGTAGAGCCGCACAGTTTCGCCGACGGAAGCGGTGAGCGCTTTGTCGCCCACGAGTGCGCCGACCGAACCGTTGAGCAGCACGTAAGTCGGGCGCTCGTCGATGGCCTTGGCCATGTCGAAGGCTTGCAGGCCAGGTTCGCCATACGCGCCGCTGGTGTAGAAATCGCCCTGCATGACGTAGTATTCCTTGTCCACTTTCGGCAGACCGTCCTTGGGCTCGACGAGAATGAGGCCATACATGCCGTTGCCGATGTGCATGGGCACAGGAGCCGTGGCGCAGTGGTAAACGTAGAGGCCCGGGTTGAGCGCCTTGAAGGTGAAACGCGAGCTGTGGCCGGGCGCCGTGAAGGATGACGCTGCGCCACCACCGGAGCCGGTGACCGCATGTAGATCGATGTTATGCGGCAGCTTCGAGGACGGGTGATTGTTAAGGTGAAACTCCACCACGTCGCCCTCACGGATGCGGATAAACGACCCCGGCACCGTGCCGCCGTAGGTCCAGAAGGTGTATTCGACACCATCGGCGATGCGCATGACGACCTCGCGCACCTCCAGGTTGACGACAACGCGCGCGGGCGTGCGGCGCGTGATGGGCGGCGGCACATGCGGAGGCGACGTGAGCACAGCGTCTTCGACGGGGAGCGCGGCGACTTCGGGCGGAAGCGCGACCGGGCCTTTGAGCGAGGCAACACCCTCGGCGGCACGAGCCGAGGCCAACACGAGAAGGACGGCAAACGCGCCGTGAACCAAGGGACGAAAGGCGGAGGACTTCATGGGGGTAAAGCTGCAGTTGTTAACGCGAGCGGACCAAAGAACACCGGGTGAACCGGTTGGGCTACATGACCTATATCATAACTCACGCTCACCCCAAGCGCCTTGATTCACATCAAGGCTCATCCCCATCGGCGTAGACAACGCGCCCAATCCCCGCCCCAAGGCCGGAGCCTACCGAGAGTCCCCGCGCAACCGCTCCTGCACCTTGCGCTCGAACTCACGCCACGCCCGCCACGTGGCCGCCGGGACTTTGGGCGTATGCAAGATCTGGGTCGCCCGTTTCAACGCGTCGGCGAGTCGCTGCCGTTGATCCATCTCGCTTCCCTCGCCTCGCTCGAACACGCGCTCGTCCGGCATCTCGCGGAAATTCGCCGGATCGTTTTCCAAACTCCCCGACGGCGGAGGCGCCGCGCGCTCGGGCACGATGACTCCCGCCGCAGCCAACCCTGCCGGTGGCTCGATCTTGAGCAGACGCGGGTCTATTTTGGCGGGCAAGACGTCCAACGCTTTCGCGATGGCGACCGCTTCGGGTTCCGACATGTCGCGATAACCGCACTCGATGCGGGAAACCTCCGACACAGTGAGTCCGGCGGCTTTCGCCAAGCCGGCTTGGCTGAGCTTTCGGAACTTACGAAGATCGATGATGTGCTGCCGGGCCATGTGCGCGAAATGTGCGACGTCTCAGACCAGTGTCCAGTTCCCGGACGACCTATAATCGCGTCAATCTTGCGACACTTTGCCAAACGAGTTCCGGAGGCGTTTTTCGCAAAGCCATGGTGCCGCATTATTGCGCGTCATCCGCTCTTCGACACGTGGTTTGCACGTGCAGACCACCGGGAGAACCATCCGGGCTCGGCCTTATGATTTTCTTGCCAACGCCGACGGCGCGCGGAAAGGACGGCGGCACGTCCGAGATAGCCAACGAGTTCCCGCTGCCCGGCCCGGCTCACCACCGGCAGTCGCCCGATATCGTGGCTATGCATACGCTCAATTGCGTCGTGCAACGCCTCATCCGGATACGCGCACACCAGATCGCGCGTCATCACGGCGCCGATATCCTTTTCGGTATCGCCGTTCTCCAGCGCGGTGAGCAAATCGCGCCGCGTAATGATGCCGACCAACTCACCTTGGTCGTCCGTGACCAGCAACGCCGTGTGATGGCACACCGCAGGATCGTTGGCACCGATGCGGTCCGCCAATTCCGCGATTTTCGTTTGAACCGGGATCGTCTGCGGAAGGGTTTCCATCACCTCCGACACCGCCACGTGAGCAAAGATATCGGCATCGAACTCCATCGGCACGCGCACCCCGCGCTGTTCCACCGGACTCGTCATGAAAGATCGCGCCGACAGGAGATGCGCCGCCGCCAACGCCGCCGTCGCGGCCGTCGCCACCGGCCAGAGGACGCCCGCCTCTTGAGTGATCTCGACGCCAAGGACGATGGACGCGAAAAACGCCCGCGATCCACCGGCAAAAAATGCCACCATACCGGCCAGCGCAGCCAAACCCGGCGAGATGCCCGTAACGAAAAATCCGTTACAGCCCGCCGCCACCACGGCCCCGACGCCGCCTCCGATCATCAGCATCGGCGCGAGCGTTCCACCCGAGGTGCCACTGCCGAGCGAGATCACCCACGCGATCAGTTTCAACCCACAGACCAACGCGATCGCCGCAAGCGTGATGTTGCCCGCGAGGAGTGAACCGATCACGTCGTAACCCGCGCCAAACACCCGCGGTTCCCACCAGCCAATCAACCCGACGCACAACCCGCCGATGACCGGGCACCACATCCAATGCACCGGCAGACGGGCAAAGCCTTCTTCCGCCCGATGCACCGCGTGATTG
This sequence comes from uncultured Opitutaceae bacterium, assembly GCA_967755175.1. Lineage (GTDB taxonomy): Bacteria > Verrucomicrobiota > Verrucomicrobiia > Opitutales > Opitutaceae > Rariglobus. The sequence continues at coordinate 72,050 of CBRAFO010000004.1, forward strand.
GCGACGACCGCCAAAACGCCCGCGCATAAGCCGATCAACGCAAAGACCAACAACGACGAGACGGGCGCGTTGAGGTTTTCCGGAGCGACGAGCGGAAACAACACCGCGTGTTCACCCAAAGCGAAACGCAGGGCCTGCGCACCCGCCGCGGCGATTGCCACCGGAATGACGGACCGCGCACGGAATTCGAAAAGCAACAACTCAACCGCCAGCAAAGTGGCCGCCACCGGACATCCGAAAATCGCCGTCATGGCCGATGCCGCGCCCGCCGATAGCAGGATCTTTCGTTCGCTCGCCGTCATAGTGAGCGCCTGCCCGAGCAACGACCCGACCGCACCGCCCGTTGCGATCACCGGGCCTTCCGCGCCGTAGGGACCACCCGTGCCGATGGAGATCGCAGACGACAACGGCTTCAGCATCGCGACACGGGGCGCGATACGACTGCGGTTAGCCAACACCTGCTGCATCACTTCGGGAATCCCGTGCCCGATGATCGCGCGCGAGCCATAGCGGGCCAACAACGCGATAAGGCCGCCGCCCACCGCGGGAATCAATATCACCCACGCCCCGAGCGCCGGATTGCCAGCCGGACCGCGAGCAGTTGAAAGCGTCCCATGAAACGCCAGCTGACTGATGCCGTCGATCAGCCCATGCAACAGGTGCGCGGCCACGGTGGAAACGCCCGCCACCGGCACGGCCAGCAAAGCGAGAAAAACGAGCCGCAAGGCAGGCGAAGGATGCGGCTTTGGCGAGGAAGGAATGATGTCGAACGAGCTCACCTCGCCCATGAAAGGGAGTCACCCCGCCCTCGGCCAGACATTTATCGCATTACGATATGTATCGAACGATCCCACCACTGAACGGGACGCGCGGACAACGCCGTCAGTCCTCGATTTCAGGCATTGAGCAGGCCGGGCTCGCGAAGGTCTTACGGGCAGCGGTCTCGCCCTCAGTCTCGGGAATTTCCTTGGCGGCTTGGTTCAGCAATTGGATCAGCTTGGGGCCGACCGCTTTCAATTCGGCGCGGTGGGCGCGGTAGAGTTTCGCGAGAACACCCAAGCCTTTCGGCGTCAGCGAAACCTGCACGCTCCGGCGATTTTCAGGCGATTTGACGCGTCGAACCAAGCGGAGCGTTTCCATGCGATCGACCAAACCCACGGCGCTGTGATGGGCGATGCGGAGCCTCTCCGCGAGTTCGCCCATGGTCACCCAATTGCGCCCAGGAAAACCCTCGATCGCGAGAAGCGCCTGGTATTGTTGCGCCGTGACACCGTGGCTGGCCGCGGCGGCTTCGCTAAACCCCAAGAACGTGCGCAACGTGTAGCGAAATTCGGCCAGCAGTTCGAAGTCCTCTTTGCTGAGGCCTTCAGTGGGTTTTTCAGAGGTGGCCATGATGTGAAACGGTCCGTGATGTCTATGCCGCCGCGGCTGCCGCACAAGCTCAGCGTGTCGCGTTCACCTTAGCGATCAGACCCCGGGGGCCGGAAGGAGTTCGAGCAACCGCAGCGGCAGCACCTGAAACTCCGGCCAGAGATAACGGGTCAGCAGCGCACCCGCGGACGCCAGCAACCCGAAGCCGACGATCGACCGCAACGAATAGCTGAGCACAAAGACCTGCATGCGCGGGACCGCCCGCCCCAACACCGAAAACGCGAGCGTCACCAAGAAGTTCATGGCGATAAACGGCGCGCCGATACGCAGCCCCAATTCCATCACGTGCGCCGTCCCCGTCACCAGTCGCTCCGGCGCATCCACGCCGTAAGCTGCCGCGCCGGCCGGCGCCAAATCGAAACTGCGCGCAAACGCCGCCAGCACGCCCAAGTGTCCGCCGGCGATAAAGAACATCATGCCGGCGAAGGTCACCATGAGCGTTGCCACCGGCTCCTGAGCGGGTTGCGGCGCACCGATACCGGGAATCGCCGTGAGGCCAATTTCACTGGAGATAACGCGTCCGCCCATTTCGACCGCCGCAAACACCAGTCGCCCCACCCACCCCATCATCAGCCCGAGCACGACTTCGCGAGCCGCCATCGCGATCAGCCCGCCGAGCTGCGGCGGAATGGTCTGCACGTGCGGCACAAACGTGTAGAGCAACGTGGCCAGGCACGCCGCGATGCCGCCACGCAACACCACGGGCAACGGTCGCCCTGCCAGCGTGGGAAACAACATGATAAGCCCCAGCGCTCGTAGGAACACCATCAGCCAGGCGAAGAGCAGGTCGAGCGGCATGGCGGCGGCGCTTTCAGTGTCCCAGTCCGGCGATGCGCGAGATCATGTCGGTGGTAAACTCCGTCAGCGTGCGCAGGAGCCACGGAGCCAACAGCAGCAGCACGCCGGCCGTCGCAATCAGCTTGGGGGCGAAGGTGAGTGTCTGCTCCTGAATACTCGTGACCGATTGGACGACACTCGTGATCAAGCCGACCACCAGCGTCACCGCCAGGAACGGGGCCACGATAAAGAGCGAAAACGTGACCACCGTCTTGAAGATATCGACGGCCATTTCTGGGTTCATAGGGAGCGGGATCGAAAGCGATCAGTTGAACTAGATCTGGAAGCTATCCACCAAGCTCTTCACCACGAGGTGCCAGCCATCGACCAGCACGAAGAGCAGGAGCTTGAAGGGCAGCGATACGATGGCAGGCGGCATCATCATCATGCCGAGCGCCATCAGCACCGACGACACCAGGAAATCGATCACGAGGAACGGCAGGAAGAGCAGGAAGCCCATTTGAAACGAGGTTTGCAGTTCGCTGATGACGAAGGACGGCACCACCACGCGCAGCGGAAGGTCGGCGACTTTCGTCGGCGGGAAGCGTCCCAGCTCTAGGAAAAACTCAAGGTCACGGGTGCGCGTTTGCTTGAGCATGAATTCTTTGATCGGCGTGGAAGCGCGGTCGAGCGCCTCGCCCGAGGTCACTTGTTTCGCGAGGTAGGGTTGAACCGCCTCAGTGTTCACCCGGTCGAAAACCGGCCCCATCAGAAAGAGCGTAAGGAAAAGCGACAGACCCACGATGATCTGGTTGGACGGCGCGGAGGGCACGCCAATGGCGGTGCGCACGAAGCCGAGCACGATCACGATGCGCGTGAAGCTCGTCATCAGGATGACCATCGACGGCGCCAACGTGAGCAGCGTCATCACCACCACGAGTTGGATCGCCACGCTCACGTCGCCCGTGCCGGCCGACCCTTCGAGCCCGATGTTGAGTCGCAGCGGAGAGGATGCCGCGGGCGCGGTCTGAACAGCAGGCGCGGCGGCCGAGGCGGGCGTGACGACGGCTGTGGGCGTGTCGGCCATTTGCGCGCGCAGCGGCGGCACGTCGAGGAGGAGAACGGCCAGCGCACAACCGAGCAGGAGGGAAAAGCGTTTCATAACTCGGGGGTGGCTGCGGGATCGTCCTGGTCGTCGTCGAGCGGGCTGAGCATTTGGATCTGTCCCGGGGTGACCCCGAGCAGGAAGCGCCGGCCTTCGCAGGCGGCGACGACGAGATACTGGCGGTTGCCGAGCGACTTGGTCTCCTCGATGGCGAGCAGGCGTCCCGTGCGGAGCGTTTTCGCGAGCGGCAAGCCGCGGCGACGCAACACCAGCCAGCCGCCGCCGAGAGCTAGCAAGAACGCGCCCGCGAGCATCCACGAACTGCTTCGGCCCTCGTTGTCCTTGGCTGTTGCGGCCGGGCGGTCGGGAGAGTCTTTCGGGTAAAGCACCGTGTCGGCCGAGCGTGCGCCGGCGGGGGGCGCTTCAGGCTCGGCGGCACTCATCGGCTGCACCGTCTCCAAAACGGCGCAGCCGATTACTACCACTATCAGCCAGCGGGTGACGCTGGTAATTGTTGAAGGGGATTTCGAGGGCACCCCTTGTCTTAGCGATGTGCGTGCCAGCAGAATACTTGCTCCCACTAGGCGCTGCTCACTCGCTACTTAAAAAACTAATTTCATCACAACATCATGCAGTTCGTCTTAGCCCTCAGCCGAGTCCGGCAGCTGGGAAAAAACTGCCGTTAGGCGCTCAGCCCGTGGCCGAACCGACGAGCTCGGTGATCTTGATACCGAAGCTGTCCTCGACCACCACGACTTCGCCATAGGCGATCAGCTTGTCGTTGACGTAGAGGCCGACGGGGTCGCTGGCGTGTTGCATGAGCTGGATGATCGAGCCGGGGGCGATCGCAAGCACCTCCCGCATCGGCAGCTGGCAGGAGCCAAGTTGGACGGTGACCTTGACCTTTAGATCAAGCACCAGGTCGAGTGTGGACGGATCGTCAGTGAGTGCGGACATGGGATATTGTTTCCTCGGTTTTTATTTTTTCGGAGATTTTCACCACGACACGGTCGCCATCGAGGCCGACGGTGCCGTTGAACTTGGGCGTGCCAGCGAGGCACACGCGGGTCTGGTCAACGATGCTGGCGGGCAACTCCAATACGTCACCCACGCGCAGGCGGGTGATCTCACGCAGTGAAAGCTCGAAGGCATCCCACTCCGCGCGCGCCGGCAGTGAGATGTGCTCATAAATCGGCTTCCACTCGGCTGCCATCTGCTGCTTGGCGGGGCCGCTGTCGCGATTACGCCGGGCCTGAATCACCTTCACCATCGGTTCGATCGTGTAGTAAGGCACGCCGATCTGGACCGGCTCGGAACAGTCGCCAAAATTCAACTCGATGGTGAGCGCGAGCATGATCGCGTCCTTCGGCGAGGTTTGCAGGAAGCGTCCGTTGTTCTCGTGGCCGATGATCTCCGGGTGAAGATCGCCGTCGTGCTGCCATTGCGAACACCATTCCTCCAAGATGATGCGAAGCACATCCTCAAGCAGGGCGATTTCGATCTCGGTAAGATAGCGATCGGCCTTCACCGAGTGGCCGCGTCCACCGAGCATGCGGTCAACCAGTGTCAGCGCCAGCCGCGGGTTAACATCGACGATGCCGACGCCGTTCAACGGCTCGACCTTGAACAGGCACAGGTGCGTGGGGTTGGGCAGACCTTCGCAAAACTTCGAGTAGGTGAGCGTGGTGAGCTTCGCCATTTTCATGGAGCACTCCATGCGCAGAAAAAGCGCCAGTCGCGCGGACAGATAACGGATAAAATCCTCGTGCAACAGGCGCAGGCGGCGGAGATCCACCTCGGTGAGAAACACCGGATTGCGGAAATCGTAGGCCTCCACCTTGGGCGCCTCGCCCTTCTCGTTACGCTTGCCGTCAGCGCGATAAATCAGCGTCTTCGCCGGTTCGGCCGATTGCGCCAGCAGCTTGTCGATCTCGCTTTGATCGAGGATCGAGCTGAGGTCGTTGCTGTCACCGTCGCCGGCCAGCACGTTTTCGTTATCTGTCTCGTCGGACATGGGAAGGGATGCGGTTTACTGCACCACGAAATCGGAAAAGAAAATCTGCTCCGCCACCTTGCGACCGAGCGTCTGGTTGTAGGACTGGATCAACTTTTCGCGGATGATGTTCTTCGAGCCCGCCTCCTCCAAATCGGCCAGCGAGAGCGAGGACAATACGTTGATGGTCACATCGACGAGTGCCGCTTTCTTTTCCTCAAAGATCGTCTTGATCGCGGCGTCAGTGCCGGTGACGAGGAACGTGGTCTTGAGATACCGCGTGCCCATGGACCCGGCGAGATTCACGACGATGTTTTCAAAGGTAAAACCCGCGCTCGTCGCGCCGCCCCCCTCCTTCCCGGCCTTCCCACCCTTCGCAGGCGCCTCGCCGTGAGCGGCCGCGGGCTCGGCGGCCGGCGCCCCCGCGACGGGAGCGGCCACGGAGCCGAGTTCCTTCTTGAGCTGGGGAATGAGCACAAAAACGGCAACCGCCCACGTGAGCACCGGCGCGGCGATGACCGCGACCAGTGCCGGCAGCAGAGCCGCGATGGAGCCCTTCTTCTTGGGCGGAGCAACCTCGGCCGCCGGTGTCTCCGTGGTTTCGGGCTGGGTGGCCATGACGGATTAGCGCTTCAGGTTAACGATGTCTTCGAGCACCGAGTCGGACACGGTGATGAGACGGGCGCTGGCTTGGAAAGAACGCTGCGTGGTGATCATGTTCGCGAACTGCTCGGTCAGATCGACGTTGGACAGTTCGAGCGTGCCGGCCTCAATGGTTCCCAAGCCGCTCTCGCCCGCACCGTTGGCTGCAGTCAACGTGACGCCACCAATCGCACCGGCGGCACTGAAGCCCGTATAAAGATTATTGCCCACTTTCTGAAGCGCGCTCGGGTCATTGAAGTTCTGCAGGAGCAGGCGATTGGTCGTGATCGACGAACCATCGGAGTAGAACTCGACGACGTTGCCCAGACGATCGATTGAGTAGGACTGCAACTCCGTGCCCGCAGGCGGCGTCTGGTTGAGCTGAACGTCACCGACTGTGGCCGGGGCGGAACCGGAGCTGCCGCCCGTAAGACCCTGCACGCGATAACCGTCAGAGGTCACCAGAAAGCCTTTGTCGTCGAAGCGAAAATTGCCGGCACGCGTGGCATACTCCGCGCCGTCCACGGGATTGCTCACGCGGAAAAAGCCGTTGCCGGAAACGCCAAGGTCGCTGCTCACGCCGGTGCTGGTGAGCGCGCCCTGACCATAGTTCGCAGAGATACCGGAGATGCGCACACCGGTGCCCACCTGGGTGGACGACATGTTGGGCGTGCTCGTGCCGGAGGGCGAAGAGCCGCGCAAGGTGTTGCTAAAGCTATCCGAGAAATTCGCCTGTGAACTCTTGTAGCCGACCGTGTTCACGTTCGCGATATTGTTGCCGATGACTTCCAGGCCCTTGGTGAAACTTTGCATGGCGCTGACGCCAGAGGTGAGGGTGCCGATGAGTGACATATGAAACGAGTTTGGGGGTTGGGACTAAGTGATGTTATTGAGCAGCCGCCGTCGGATCGGCCGTTGCGGGTGACGGAGTGGTTGCAGTCGAGCCTGACGTTGAGGCGGTCGTCGCGGTCGGAGGTTGAGACACCCGGAGAAGCGAGTCGTAAGAGTAGGACTGGCCGTTGATCGAAAGCATCGGGCCAGTCGCGGTCTGCTCGACCGAATCAACCACTCCCGTGACCGAGCTGGCGCCATTCTGAGTCGTCATCGTGACTTGGCGGCCGAGGAGCGATCCAGCGGAGGCCAACTTTGAATCGAGACGCATAGCCTCGAAGTTTTTGTTCAGAGAACTCATCTCCTGGAGCGAACTGAACTGCGCCATCTGGGCGATCGACTGCGTATCGTCCGCGGGCTTCATCGGGTCCTGCTGCTGGAGCTGAACCGTGAGCAGCTTGAGGAAGTCGCTTTGGCCAAGTTGCTTTTGGGCGACGCGGTTGGACGTGTTTGCCGTGGCTTCGGCGCTGAGGGAGTTGACGGAGGAGACTTGCATAAGAGGTTAAGCGAAGGCGTGGAACGAACGGTCGTTTAAACGGTGCGGGACAAGGTCGGCGCGAGCCGCCTCGGACGAAGCCGCACCGCCGGAATGAGCCGCCCTCGCCGAAGACGAGGAGCCGCTGCGAGGGCCAGCCGGATTCTCCGGATGGGATGAGGATGACTGCTGGCGAGCATCGCCGCCGGTGAAGGCGTTGGCGTCCCGCCCTTGAGGGGAATCGGAAAAATCCTTGGCGGTCGTGAACACGGGTTCCGCGACGCGGTAGCCCTGAGCCTCGCTTGAGAACTGAGCAGAGTAGCCCTGCCATTCACGGCTTAGAGCGGCGCGTAACTCCTCCGACGCGGCACGAAACGTCGTTTGCACATTGCCGTCGCGCAGGGCGAGTCGCACCGAAACCTCGGTGTCGTTTTGCAGGTTGAACTTCACCTCAACCGAACCGCGCTCACGCGCCCGGAATTCGTGGGTGAGCTCGACCACGTCCCGGACAACACCGGCGGCGTCCTGCGCCTGCACAGAGACCTCGCCACGCGGCGCCGGCGTTGAGCGAACCGTCGCGCCGGAGAGACCCATCGAAGCAGGTGAAAACTCGGGGGAGGCGCTCTGCCCGACTGTGCGCGTCTGCGCAGAGACAGGGTCCGGCAGGGTCGTTTCCAAATTGGAGCGCATATCTACCGACGACTTTGCATTTACGATGCCACGGCCTTTTGACGGGGTCGCATCCACCTTATTATCAGCGGATAGAAATTTATTATTCAGCACCCCGGGATCTGAAAGCGCCGGATGCTCCATCCCGCGAAACTGCGGTGCGGCAGTTTTTTCCGCAGGGGCGTCCGGCACACCTGCATCGAGTGTCGCGGGCTCGTCGGCAGTCATGCGCTGAGGCGCGGACACACCTGACATCGGCATCGGCGCGAGAGGTAAACTTGCGGAGAAATCGCCCGTCGCCGCGACCTTCGGCTTGCCAGAAGCGGAGGGTTCCGGCGCGGGCTGCGGTGCCAATGCGAGTTGCGTCGGCAGGGCCGCCCGTGTGGGAAACGTGGACAACGTGGAGGACTGCGCGACCGCCGTGGTCGCATCAGTTGCTTCGGTCGCTGGTCCGTCTTCGCCTTGCGAAGGCGGCAGACTCACCGGGCTCAGTGGAGCCAATGACTGCACGGGGAGCGGCAGTATGCCGAACGCCTGCACGAGAACGTGAAGGGGAACCTCGGGGTTCGATGCTTCGTTGGCGGCAGTATCATCAAGAGGTGTTTCGACCGAATCCGCAGACTCGGTGTCTTCACTTGCCACCGTGCGAACCGAGCGAGAGCACAAAGGCCGAGACTGACGACCCGTCATCCCAACTTCGCCGTTAGTGCCCTCTGCGGCATCAGCCTTGGCGGGCTGTGCCAACGACCGGACATTCTGTGCACGCAAGCCGACCACTCCGGATTGGATTGGGCTGAGTCCCTCTGAAACCAACGGCGTAGGCGTGGAGTCCGGTTCGATTGCGGTCGCATCAACCAGCGGCAGCTGCGGCGCCGCGGGTTCTGAGCAGAGGCCGAGCACGCCGGCAAAATCAGCGGACGCGTTCTCGGTTCCGGCGAGCGCGATCGGCGACACCTCGGCGCTGTCGATGACGGACGTCGGTCCGACACCAGGAAACAGATTCAAGTTTGCAGCCGGCAATGGCACGCTGGGGGTGGACGTGGTCATGCGTGGATGCGGTCAGGGCGTCGCGGCCTTGGGGGATTTCACCAACCGCAGACGGTCGGTGAGTTGTGCCGCGCGCTTGACGATCTCGGGGTCGGGCGACGTTCCCATTTCCTGCAAAATGGGACTCACTGCATCGCTCTTCATGAGGTGGAGAATTTTCACTGCGTTGGACTCGTCCATCTTCTGCAAAATGCCCACGGCGGCCTTGGGCGTGAGTTCGCCGTATGTCTTGGCGATCGCCTTCAGGTTACGGGCCTCCTCGGCGTCCATTTCCATCATGCTGGCGGTCGTTTCTTTTCGAAGCGCATCGACCTGCTGCCGCATCTTTTCCAACTCGATCAGATTGCCCGCGAGCCGTTCCTCTCGGGCCGCAACCGCTTGCTCGCGGACTTTGATCTCGGTGTTCTTCGCCTTCAGTTCGGCGGCCAAGTCCTCGATTTCCTGCGTCCAGAAATCCCAAGGCTTTTCCGGCCGCGCCGCCTCTGCGGCCGCAGCTTGTTGCTGGCGCAGTGTCACGGTCAGCGCCTTGGCTTCGCGCCAAAAAAGACCGAGGCCTGCTCCCACGCCGAGCAGGAGACCTAACACCACGGGAATGAGCGGATTTGAAAGCAGTTTCATGAAAGCGAAAATCAGCTGGCACGTCCAACGAGAGCATTGGTGCGATCATCCAACAGTGCCTGCTCCTCACGTTCACTGGCCTGTCGATGGGCAACGCGGGCCTTGGTTTCGAGCGTCTCAAGAAGACGCACATCGCGTCGTGCCTCGATCCACGCCTGCCGCGCGAGTTCCATGGCGTCTTTGGCCTTCTTTACTTGGACCGCCGCGTCCGCTTTGCGCGCCTGCTCATTGGACAAAGCCTGCATGAAGGCGACTTGAGCCGAGGCGCGAAAACAACCGGTGCGTTCACTCGCGATGATTTCTTCGAGCTCGGCGATCTGTGTAGTGATATGCGCCAAGGCTTCCTCGGCACCGACGTAAACGTGCACGGCGGCGGCGAAACGCTCGCGCTTTTCGTCTTCCTTCAACCGTCGTTGAATGGCCACAGACTGGAGTGAAAAACGGAATTTCTTCATAACGAGAGCGGGGGTTGCGCTCCTATTGCAGAGCCGGTGCCAGCTTTAATTTGGCATTCCTATCGATCTAACCCGTAGCTTCTTAAAAATTAAATTATCGAAACCGCCTACAAAGCCGCCCGACTCCCCGCGGCCCCGGCAAAATCTTCCCTCTGCCCTTGCCGCCCACCCCCCTCCCGGGAAGCATCAGCCTGCACGGGATCATTATTGGCGCTTAATTTTTGGTGCTTAAGCCGGCCTCATTGGATTTTAGCCCCACCGGAAAGCCACATAGCGTTACCGGGTTATCGCATAGTGATACCCGGTAGTCGCACAGGGTTACCCGGTTATCGCATAGCGTTACCGGGTTAGCGCACAGCGTTTCCCGGTTATCACATAGCGTTTCAGGATTAGCGCACAGTGTTACCGGGTAATCGCACAACATTGCCGCGTTGCCGCATAGCGTTGCCGGGTAATCGCACAGTGTTACCGGGCTGTCACACAGCGTTGCCGGGTTTTCGCATAAGGTTACCGGAAAGCTGCATAGCACTGTCGGCGTATTTCATAGCGCACTCCGCAGCCGGACTCCGATCCACTTTGGTCAACCCACGATCTTTTTTAACGCGGCGTAGCTGTCCGCGCGGGCGATACGCTGGCTGGTTGGCTGACGCAGGAAGCTGCGCAGCGGTTCGTGCATCGCCACCGCTTGGTCGAGCGCCGGATTGCCGCCTTTTTGATACGCTCCGATGGTGATGAGGTCTTCGCTTTTTCGATAAGTGGCGAGGTGCTCGCGGGCGCGCCCGACGGTGGCGACCTCCGCCGGTGAACACACGTCGTTGGTCAGACGGGAAACGCTCTCCAGCACGTCGATGGCCGGATAATGGTTCGCGTGCGCGAGGGCGCGCGACAGCACGATGTGACCGTCGAGAATACCGCGCACCGCATCGGCGACCGGTTCGTTCATGTCGTCGCCGTCCACCAGCACGGTGTAGATCGCGGTGATGGTGCCGGTTTCGCCCGCGCCCGCCCGCTCCAGGAGCCGCGGCAGCTTGGCGAACACCGACGGCGTGTAGCCACGCGTCGCCGGGGGCTCGCCGACCGCGAGGCCGATTTCGCGCTGGGCCATGGCGAAGCGGGTGACGCTGTCCATCAAGAGGAGGACGTTGGCCCCGCTGTCTCGATACGACTCGGCGATGGCGGTCGCCGTGTAGGCAGCACGCATGCGTAACGGCGCGGGCGTGTCGCTCGTCGAGACCACCACCACGCTGCGGGCGAGGCCCGCTTCACCGAGGTCCTTCTCCAAAAATTCGCGCAACTCACGACCGCGCTCACCCACGAGGCCGACGACCACGACATCCGCTTCGGCGCCACGGGCGATCATCGAAAGCAGGGTGGATTTACCCACGCCCGAACCGGCGAAGAGACCGACACGTTGACCACGACCGAGCGGAGTAAACGCATCGATCGCGCGCACGCCGGAGACGAAGGGTTCTTTGATACGCTGCCGGCGCAGCGGATGAGGAGGCTTCGACATGGTGACGTCACTGCGGCGCGTGACCAGCGGACCGAGGCCGTCCATGGGCCGCCCTAGGGCGTCGAGCACACGTCCGAGCAATTGCGGACCGGGCACGGGAAGCGGCGGGATATCGCTGGCCACCACTTCGGCGCCGGCGTGCAGGCCGGTGATTTCTCCGAGAGGCATGAGCAACACGTGCTGGCCACGAAAGCCGACTACTTCGGCGAGGCCGTCGAAGTCGCCGCGGTCCGAGCGTAGCTTGCAGAGTTCACCGAGGCCGACGTTGGGGCCTTCGCTTTCGATGATGAGGCCGGTGACCCCGGTGACGCGGCCGACGCGGCGCGCCGTCGGAATCGCGCGCACTTGAGTGCGGAGGTTTTCGACCATCAGGGGTATGTCGGCCATGAGGAAAGAGGGGGTAAGGGATAAGAAAATTCCGCCTTCCTTCTCTTTATCTTAATCTTTCTCTTTCTCCTCCGAACTAAGCCGAGCCGCACCCGAGACGCAGCGGGCCGGAAAAAACAGGAGAAAGATTAAGATAAAGAGGAACGAGAAAGAGTTTAGGAGGCGAGCAGCTCGCGTTCGAAGGTTTCCAACTTGGTCGAGATGCGCGCGTCGGTGATGCCGAAGCGACTGCGCACCTGGCAGTCACCGGTCGAGAGCGAGGGATCGGCGGTGATCTTCAAACCCGGATAACGAGCAGACCAGCTGGGCGAAAGATTCTCCAACAACCCGGCATCGCGGGGGCTGATGATCAGCTCCAGGTTTTCGCGTTCCGGATAAAGCGCTTCGAGCACTTCGCGGCAGTGGCTCTGCACCACTTCGACCGGGGGCTCGTAACCAGCCAGCAGCCGGCGGGCGAGGTCGAGCGCGAGTGCGGGCAACGCGTTTTGCAGCTGCGACACGATGGCCGCTTCGGCGCCGTCGAGGCGGTTGAAAAGACCTTCCTGCAACTGCTGCACGTCGTGGCGCAGATCGACCATCTGCTGGTCGGCGAAGGCGCGGGCGGCGTCGGCACCTTCGCGGTAGGCGGCGAGACGGAGGTCGGCGATCTCGCGTTCATCCAGCGCACGTTTCTGTCCGGCAATAGCGGCACCAGCCAGCGGACGATCAAACGGAACAAGGCGATTAAAAGCGGGCATCGATAAAGTGGTTTCGGAAATTCACCCCAGAGACACAGCGACCCGGACATGAAGCAGTTCCCCCTAAGCCTCCGTGCCGCTGTGCCTCTGTGGTGAAAAGTTGCATGGAAATAGCCGAGGTTAACCGACGACGGCGGACTCGCTGCCGTCGATCGAGATGACGCCTTCGTCTTCGAGACGACGGACGACTTGGATGATAGCGTCCTGCGCGCCCTCGACGTCCTTGAGGCGCACCGGGCCGAGCAAACCGATTTCGTCGCGGAGGCTTTCGGCGGCGCGTTTGGAAATGGAGGCGTAGATCTTTTCCTTGATGGGCTCGCTGGCCGATTTCATGGCAATGCCGAGGCTCGACGAATCCACCTCGCGCAACACGCGTTGCAGATCGGCCGGTTGCAGGCGGCCCAGGTCCTCAAAGCTGAACATCTTCTTGCGAATCGCCGCACCGAGCTGCGCGTTGCGCTCTTCGAGACGCACCAGCAGGCCCTTGGAAATATCCTTCTCCATGCCGTTGAGCAGATCGGCGACGGCGCGAACTCCGCCGCTTTTGTGAAAGGTCGGACGCGTCTTGTGGTCGATATGCTTGCCGAGGTTGCGGACGATTTTGCCGATGAGATCGATGGAGGTGCTGTCGATCATGCCGAGGCGCTCGACGATTTCCTCGCGCAGCTCGGGGCTGAACAACGTGAAGACCTCGATGGCTTTGTCCTTGCCGAGATAGGACAGCAGAAACGAAACGGTCTGGGGCTGCTCGTTTTTAATGAGGTTGAAAATCTGCCGGCCTTCCATCTCGGCGATTTCCTGGATGATTTCGACGGTGCTGCCACCGGGCGAAGCGCCGACGCGTCCAAGGATGAGGTTGGCTTTGTAGTCGCCCCGGGAGCGTTCCAGCGTGCCGCGGGCGTATTCCATGCCGCCGAGAGTCGAGGCGACGCTGGCGCCGACAATGGGCGCAAACTCCTCCAGCACCTGCCGCCCGAGCGCATCGGGCACCATGGGAAACTGGCTCATCTCGCGGCAGAGTAGTTCCACTTCGGCGTCGTCGAATTGCTTGAGCACCTCGGCGGCGGAGGCGGAGCCGATTACGATCAGGAAGATCGCGAGTTTCTGCTGCCGGGTGAGCTTCGAGTAATCGGTCGGAGCGGAAGCGGCGGGGGTAGCGGCGGTTTCGGCGGTGGCGGGCATGGGAGGAGGCGGGCGGGAGATCAGTTTTTCTTAACCGTCATGTAATCACGCAGCGCGGTGCCGATGTTGGCCGGCTTTTGCTGGATGAGCTGGTTGAGAAGGTCGGGGGTGAGCACGGCGTGACCGTTCTGTCCGTTCGACGAATTGGCCGCCGAAGGCGAAGTGAGCAGCTCCATCGGCACGGGCTCGGGACGTTGACCGCGGAGCATGCGCACAAAGAAGAAGAGCACGAGGGCGCCAATGCCGACCGGGAGATAGGCGCTCGCCGTCTCGATCCAGCTTTGGATGCGCGTCTCGGATTGGATCTGTTGAATCTGCTTCGAGACCGGCTCGATCATGAAGGGCAGCTCTTGCAAGCTCACGAGGGTATCGAGGTTTTGGCCGGCGGCGGCTTTGATGCCGAGTGCGTTGATGACGATCTGGCGCAGGGACTGGAGTTCGGCGGCCGAGCGGGGTTGCGCGACGGGCTCGGTTCCGGCCGGAGCGCCGGCAGGCACGGGAGCGTAGCGTTGCGCGACGAAGACGGAGGCGGTGAGGTTGCGCACAGCGCCAGGCTGACGAGTGATGTTGGTGAGGGTGCGGTTGATCTCGTAGGAAATGGTGCGGTTCTTGCGGTTGGTCTCGGTGACGTTGCCGGTGCGGGTAGCGGCGTTATCGGCGCCGGGCTTTTCGGGCGTGTTGGCGGCCACGCCAGTCGCACCACCGGAGCGTTGTTCGGTCGAATTGGAAACGTCCTCGGTCTGCGTCTGGCTGCGCACGACCTGTCCGTCCGGATCGTATTTCTCCTCGGTGAGCGTGGTCGCCTCGGTCTCGATCTCGGCGGAGACGCGGACCACGGTGTTGCCCGCGCCGAGCACGGGGAGGAGCATCGTCTCCACTTTTTTAGCGAGGTAGTCCTCGATCTGTTGGCGGTAACGCATCTGCGAGGAAGCGCTGGCAAGCGTGGGGTCCTGCTTGAGGTCTTCGGAGAGCACGCGGCCCTTGTGGTCAACGACCGCGACTTGGTCGGGAACGAGACCTTGCACGGAGTTGGCCACGAGATTGCGGATGCTGTTGACCGCCTCGGGGTCGAGACGGCTCTTGTTCAACTCGACGAAGACGGAGGCGGTGGGTTTCACGCCTTGGTTGCTCACGAGGAGGCGATTCTCGGGCTGCACGATCATGACCCGGGCGCTGGCCACGCCTTCGAGTTGTGAGATGGTGCGCGCCAGTTCGCCTTGGAGAGCGCGAAGGTAGTTGGTGCGTTGCACGAAGTCGGAGAGGCCGAACTGACCTTTGTCGAAGATCTCAAAGCCCACGCCATCACCGGAGGGCACGCCCTTGCCGGCGAGTTCCATGCGCAGGCGGTGAACCTGGGCGGCGGGCACGTAAACCGTGCTGCCACCGTTCGCGATTTTGTGCGGGATGTTCTGCGCCTGGAGCTGGGCGATGATCTGCGATGAATCTTTCTCGGAGAGTTTGCCGTAAAGCAGCTGGAAGTCGGGCTGGTTCGACCAGAGCACGACACCGACCAAGCCGATGACCACCACCAACGCGGCGACGATCAACGATACGCGTTGGTTGAGGCCGAGCTGGTGCCAGAGGGCGAGAAGGGATTGGGAGAAAGCTTTCATGCGGCGGGGGCTGCGGGGGGCGGAAGCGGATTCGGAAGCGGAACGGGGGCGGGAGAAAGAGAACGATTACGAGGAACGAGAACGAGGGGGCGGGCGGAGGCTACACCGGCATGCGCATGAGTTCTTGGTAGGACTCGACGACTTTGTTGCGCGTTTCGACCATGAGCTGGAAGGCGACACCGGCTTCCTGCATCGCGATCACGCTTTGGTGCATCTGGTCGTTTTCACCGAGGAGGACCTTGCGGGTGACATCGGCGGCCTCGCGCTGCTTGGTATCGACGGCCGTGACCATCTTGTCGAAGACGGAGCCGAAATCGGACGGCGCGGTTTCGGTGGGAGCCCCGGCGCCGCCTGCACGGAGGAGCGAAGCGGGAGACTCGGTCGCACCCACACCGTTGGCGCCGCCAGGGAGACGATGCAGCAGGGCCGAGGGGAGGTTTCCGATGGAGCCGATGAGTGACATGGGAAGGCGGGAGGGGATGACGCGCGGGCCGGATTACTTGCCGATCTCGAGCGTTTTCATCGCCATCTGTTTGGAGTTTTTCGCCACGGAGAGGTTGGCTTCGTAGGCGCGGGAAGCGGTGATCAGGTCAACCATCTCGAAGGCGAGGTTGACGTTAGGCATCTGGAGCATGCCGTCGGGGCCGGCGTCGGGATGCTGGGGGTCGTAAACGCGCTGGCCGGGAGTTTTGTCGGTGGAAATCTGGGCGACCTTCACGGTTTGCAGGTGCTGGCCGGTGGCTTGTTGCTGGCGCAGCAACTGGGTTTCGAACGAGACCACCCGGCGTTGGTAAGGGCCGCCATCGGGTCCGCGAGTCGTCTGGGCGTTGGCGATGTTCTGCGCGACGATATCCAGCCGCGTCTTCTGGGCGTTGAGCCCGCCTGCCGTGACGTCGATTCCAGAGATGAGGTTCATGGGTGCAGTCGGAGTTGAGAGTTAACAGGAGCAGGGCCGCATCAGACCCCGCGGCCGGTGATGGCGAGGCGAAGCTGCTTGATGTTGCGGCTGATCAAATCGGTGAGGAAATCGTGCTCGACCGTGTTGCGGTTCATCTGGAGCAGCTCGTGGTCGATTTCCACGGTGTTACCATCGGGCCGCATGCTGCGCGCGGTGGAGTCTTCGGTGAGCCGGGCTTGCAGCTCGCCCACGCCCTTGAGATCGCCCGACCGCATCCGGGCGTTCAATTCGGTGGCGAAATCCGGGGCGATATCGAGGCGGCGGTAACCGGGCGTCTCCGAGTTGGCGATGTTCGAGGCAATCGCTTCCTGACGGAGCACGGACGCGTCGAGCAGTTTGCTCGCGAGCTGATAATTCGTGGTCTGAAAAATCGGGTCTACCATGCGAGCACCTGAAATGCAGCGCACGTGCCACGGCGGCGGATGCGATTTCTATCAGTTAACTCGTAACAAGTTAAAGATGAGTTGCCGGTCGTTTGCCGCGCCTGAAATCGCTTCGTCTGAAACCGTGTTTCCCGTTCGGCAAAAACTGCCGCCCGCAAATTTACGCGGATGTCCCTTCATTTCCGCCGGCACGGTCCGATCACCCTACACTGCATGCTCGAACGTGATTACGAATTCATCCGGGGAATGGTTTACAACCACAGTCGCATCAATCTGGGAGCCGATAAAAAGGAGCTCGTGTCCGCCCGCCTCGGCAAACGACTCCGCGCCACCAAACTCACCACGATCACGGACTACTGTCGTTTTCTTCAAGGCCCCAGCGGTGCCCAGGAATTGCCGCACCTGATCGACGTCATCTCGACGAACCACACCTTTTTCTTTCGAGAGAACGCGCACTTCGACTTCCTCACGCAGACCATACTGCCCGAGCTGATCAAGACCCGCGCAACCACCGGCTGGCCGCGCCTCAACCTGTGGAGCGCCGCGTGTTCATCCGGCGAAGAGCCCTACACGCTCGCGTTGGTGCTCGAACAATTTTTCAGCCAGCAAACCAGGAAGTGGCCTTGGCAGATCGACGCCACCGACATCTCAAACCCCGTGCTGCTCAAGGCGCGCACCGGTTCCTACAAAACCGAGTCGGTCGATAAAATCCCCCCTGCCCTCCTGCGCACGTTCTTCAAAGAGGGCGTTGGCGCGGACGTAGGCACTTATCAGGTGAAACCGGCGCTGCAGGAACACATCCGCTTCCAACAACTCAACCTGCTCGGCGCCACGCTGCCGTTCCGAGAGCCATTCCACATTATTTTTTGTCGCAATGTCATGATCTACTTTGACCGCGCCACTCAGGAGGAATTGGTCGAGCGATTAAGCCGTCTGCTGATCCCCGGCGGCTATCTGCTCGTCGGTCATTCGGAGAGCCTGACCAGCATCAAACACTCGCTGGAGCTGGTGCGCCCGGCCGTCTATCGCAAGCGCCGCTAGCCTCCACGCCGTCAATGATCCCTCGAAAAAAGATTCGTGTTCTAGTCGTCGATGATTCCGCGGTGGTGCGCAAACTCGTGACCGAGGCGCTCGCCCATGATCCGGCCATCGAACTGGTGGGCACGGCGGTGGACCCGATCATCGCCCGCACGAAGATCAGCCAGCTTCAGCCCGACGTCATCACGCTCGACATTGAGATGCCGCGCATGGACGGCCTCACGTTTTTGCGCGAGATCATGGATACCCGGCCCATCCCGGTGATCATCATGAGCTCGCTGTCGCAAGCGGGGTCTCACCAAGCGTTCGAAGCGTTGCGCCTCGGCGCCGTCGATGTGCTCGGAAAACCGGGCGGCGCCTACTCCTTCGGCGACATGGGCCCGCAGCTTTGCGAAAAAATCAAGGCCGCCGCGATCGCGCGTTTGCAGCCGCGCAATGCGCTCCAAGCCTCTGCACCGCTGGTCGCGGTCGTGAAGCCAAAGGCCAACATCAACCTCTCGACTTCGCCGATCGTCCTCCCAGCCTCCGCCATCCGGCGTCCGTATTCCCGACGCGTTATCCTGCTCGGCGCATCGACCGGTGGCACCGAGGCGCTCCGCGTCGTGATGAGCCAGTTACCCGGCAACCTGCCCGGGATCGCCATCGTGCAACACATCCCGCCGATTTTCTCCAAATCCTTCGCAGACCGCTTGAACATGTTATGCGCCATGGAAGTGCGCGAAGCGTGCGACGGCGACCGCCTAACCACCGGGCTCGCCCTCGTCGCGCCGGGCAACCGTCACATGATCCTGCAATCGACCCCCGAGGGTTATCAGGTCCGCCTGAGCGACGGTCCGACCGTCTGGCACCAGCGCCCCGCAGTGGACATCCTCTTCAAATCGGCGGCCGACTGCGTGGGCAGCCAAGCCATCGCCGGGGTGTTCACCGGCATGGGCAAAGATGGCGCCGAAGGCCTCCTGCGCCTGCGGGAAAAGGGCGCTCTGACGTTTTCGCAGGACGAGGCGAGCAGCGTGGTTTACGGTATGCCCCGTGTGGCGTGGGAGTTGGGTGGCTCCCAGCGGCAGGTGCCGCTGACGCAGGCCGCTCAACACATCGTGTCGCTCGTCGATACTCCGGCACCGACGTCGTTCTCCGCGCAAGCCGGCTGAAAATTATCCGCGTTTTCTGCTCATGAGATCCCGGTTGTGCCGATAATAAGAGCACATCTCCCGCTCTCTCTCTCTATCGTTATCGCTCCATGAACCCGTCCGGCGAAACCAGCCCCCCCAACATCCTTGTCGTCGATGACGAGGCTGTCGTTTTGGGCGCTCTCAAGGAAAGCCTTGAGCGCGAGGGGCACCACGTGACCGCCACGACCAGCCCGCTGAAAGCGCTGGAACTGCTGCGCACACAGGATTTCGCGGTGATCATCTCCGATCACCGCATGCCGGAAATGATGGGCCTCGATTTCCTCATCGCGTCTCGCAAGTTGCGCCCCAACACGTCCCGCATCCTGATGACCGCGGTGTTGTCCCTGCCCACCATCGTGGACGCGATCAACAAAGGGGAAATCTTCCGCTTCATCGCCAAGCCGTGGCTGCGTGAAGAACTTTCCGCAACGATTCGCAACGCCCTCCAGCGGCACCAACTCGTCATCGAAAACGAGCGCCTCAACGAGGAGAGCCAAGACCTCAACGCACGCCTGATGGTCGCCAACGGTTCGCTGGCGCGACAGATCAAAGACCTCGAACGGCAAAAGGCCGAACTCGACGCCGCCAATCACGAACTCGCCACGAGTTACGACCACTCGCTCGACCTGTGCCGCCGTATCCTCGCGACCTACGATCCTTATCTCGGTGGGCAAACAAAGGCCGTCGTGGAGATCGCCCAATGCATGGCGAACACCGAACATTTCACCGACCAGGAACGCCACGCCCTGCGCACCGCCGCCTGGCTGTGCGACCTCGGATTGATCGGCATTCCCCGTGAGCTCCTGCACGTTTTCCGGGAATCCCCCAGCCGCCTGAGTGAGCGTGAACGCGAAAGCATTCAGACCCACCCCATCTATAGTCAGACTCTCGCCGCCTACGTTGACCCGCAGCCCCTCGTCGCGGAAACCATCCGCGCCCACCATGAACGCTACGATGGCCAAGGTTATCCCGACGGGCTGAGCGCTCTCTCGATTCCCTGGCCGGCACGCTGCCTCGCCGTGGCGGTGTGGTTCGTCGAAAGCGGCCTGACCAAAGATCAGGCGATCGAAGCCATCCTGAATGATTCAGGTAAAGCCTTCGATCCCGAGGCCGTGCGTCTCTTCCTCAAGGTGACGCACCTCGTGCAGCTGCCCCGGCAAGTGAAGGAGATTCTCCTCGATGAATTGAAGCCTGGGATGGTCCTGGCCACCGGCCTTTACAGCCCCCACGGACTGCTCTTGGTCGGCGAAGGTCAGACGCTGAACGCCAGCACCATCGCGAAGATCAAGAACCACAATCTCATCAGTGCGATCAGCCAACGCCTGCTCGTGTTCTCCTGAGCCCACCCCGCGTAATGGCCGGCTCCCCTACCATTTCGATGATGTTTGCGCAGCGCGTGGTCATCGGTGTCGGTGACCTCGCGGTGTCGAACAACAACATGGTCACACTGACCACCTACGCACTCGGCTCCTGCGTGGGCATGGTCGCCTACGACCCGGTGACCCGCGCGGGTGGGATCCTGCACCTGATGTTGCCCGACTCATCGATCTCGGCGGAGAAAGCCATCCGTCAGCCGGCGATGTTCGCCGACACCGGCCTGCCGCTGTTCCTGAAGGAGCTCGCCGGCGTGAAAGCGGAGCGCAGTCGTATCAAAATCTATATCGCCGGCGGAGCCTGCGTGCTCAGCGGCCCCGACACCTTCAAGATCGGCGAGCGCAACTCCACCGCGGTCAAAGCCTGGTTAAGCGCCCAAGGCCTGCGCACGGCCGGTATCGATCTGGGCGGCACGGTGAACCGCACGCTGCACCTAGAACTCGCGACGGGCATGCTCTCGGTAAAGCTGCCCGACCGCATGGATAAGATCGCGCTCGCCTGAGTCGGCCTTGATTTTGGAAAGTCGTTCTCCCCGGCCTATCCAATGGGAGGCGAGGAGCGTCTTCCGGCGCGATAGGTGTGCGCGCCACGCTCCGTCTCAGAACGAAAGCACACCGTGGCTGAGCTTTTCCTGCATCAGGCAGCTCGCTCGGTCGAAGATCTCCGGCAAGGCGGCTTCTAACATCGTCGGAGTAAAGCCCCACTCCGTCAGCAACGGTGCGTTCAACTCGAACAAAAAGCCTTCCTCTCCCACCCCCGGCCCCATCGAGGTCGCGAGAAACTTGGCCGCGTGCACATGCGTGAGCAACGGCAACGTCGCCGCAGGCGCTGCGGCCGTAGGCGGGTTGTATTCAACCACTGCGACCAGGGCCTCGGGATAATTCCACCGGCGCAGGAGCGTCGCGCCCACTTCGGCGTGCGTGTAACCCAGCACCGCGCGCTCCGCCGCCAGCCAGCTCAGGCCTCCGGCCTGCTGACGTCGGCGAATCTCGGCAAAATGCGGCGCGCAACTGTAGGCGACCGCCAGCTTGCCTACTTCGTGCAACAAGCCCGCCGTGTAAGCCGTCTGTGGATCGACCCGGCCCGTCTTCTGAGCGAGGTATTCGGCCGCCACGGCGGTGATCAGCGAGAAGCGGCAAAAGTCACTCGCCTCCCAGCGATAGCCATCGACCGGCATATCCATCCAACGCCCCGTCAGCGCCAGGGCGGCGAGGCGGTAAATTTCACGTTGTCCGAGTCGCTGGATCGCCTCCTCCAGGTTCTCCACCTGGCCATACCCCGAGGCAAAATAGGCCGAGTTGGCCAAGCGCAGGGTCGATGCAGCGAGCGCGGTATCCAATTTCACCACCGCTTCGAATTCGCCAATCGACGAGTCCTCCTTCGCGAGCACCTTCAGGATGCGCGGGATGAGGACGGGGGCTGCGGGAAGCTTGAGCGCCTGTGCGCACACTTCGGCAAGAGTGGGTATCATGGAAAGAGCGGTCGCGCTTAGAGCGTCACCAGCGAGGAGGGATCGAGAATGAGCGCGATGTTGCCATCGCCCAGGATGGCCCCGCCCGCGACACCAGGCAGGTTGGCCAGATAACCGCCGAGGCTTTTAACGACGACCTCTTGCTTGCCCACCAACTCGTCCACCAGCAGAGCGGTGATGCGATCGTGAGTTTCCAAGATGACGATGATGCCGTTCTCCGGCTTCTCGATCGCGCCAGGGATGCGGAATTGGCAATGTAAGCGACGGAGCGGCACGATATGCCCGCGATGATCGATGACTTCGCCTCGGCCGTGCACCGTGGTGATGCAGTTCACATTCGGACGAAGTGCCATCTGCACGCTGATGCTGGGCAGCACAAACCGATCGCCGCCTACGCGAACGATCAACCCATCGATGATCGCGGTCGTCAGCGGAAGCCGGATACGAAATGTCGTGCCCTTGCCAAGGTCGGAAAGAATCTCCACGGCCCCGCGCAGTTTCTCGATGTTGCGCCGGACCACGTCCATGCCCACCCCGCGGCCCGAGATTGAAGTGACCGTCTCGGCGGTGGAAAAACCAGCGGCAAAAATCAGCTGGAGAATTTCATCCCGCGTCAGCGAAGCCCCTGCCGGGACCACGCCCTTTTCAATGGCCTTTCGGAGAATCCGGTCGGGATCGATTCCGCGTCCGTCATCGGAGAGTTCGATGATGATACACGAGCCTTGATTGTAGGCTTTGAGGGTGACGG
Source organism: uncultured Opitutaceae bacterium (assembly GCA_967755175.1). Taxonomy (GTDB): domain Bacteria; phylum Verrucomicrobiota; class Verrucomicrobiia; order Opitutales; family Opitutaceae; genus Rariglobus. The sequence continues at coordinate 94,726 of CBRAFO010000004.1, forward strand.
AGCCTTGCTCGGGCTTGCCGGAGGCGAGGCGATCCGCGCCTTTTTCAAGGCCGTGATCGAGCGCGTTGCGCACCATGTGGACGAGCGGGTCGGCAATCTCCTCCACCACGGTGCGGTCGATTTCGGTGTCTTCGCCCTCGGTGTGGAAGGCGACCTTCTTGCCAAAGTCGTTGGAGAGATCGCGGATCAGCCGCTCCATCTTTTGGAAGGTGGGCTTGATCGGGGTCAATCGCAGGGACATCGAGTTCCGCTGAAGCTCCTTGGTGATGCGGCCCAGCTGGGCGATGTTGCGCGCGAGGGGAGAATCCGCATCGGCACTCGCTCGCGCCGACTCGGCGATCTGGCTTTGCACGATCACCAACTCGCCGACGACGTTCATCATCAGGTCGAGCTTCTCGGTGTTGACGCGCACGGTGCCCGATCCGGTGCCACGATTGTCCTGCGTGGCGGTCGCGCCGGGCTCCGTCGCTGCTTTTTCGATAGACGAAGCTCCCTCGGCGGGTTCAGCCACCACCACGGTCGTATCGACTGGATTGAGGATGAGTGCCTTGACGGTGCGGATGAGATGACCCACCGGCACGATCACCTCGGGCAACACGCCTTTTTCGAGCGCCGTCGCGATTTGGTCGACCATCACCTGGACGGCGTCGCGGCTTTTCAGAATGGCGGTGATGATCGTCGGCGTGAGGCGCAACTTGCCGTTGCGAGCCAGGTCGAGCAGCGACTCCACCTCGTGGGTGAGCACGTGCATCGGGGTGAGATGAAGGAAGCCCGACACGCCCTTGATGGTATGGAACGAACGAAAAATCTGGTCGAGTGCACCGCGGTCATCCGGGTGTTCATCGAGGACCAAGAGCGATGACTCGATCTGGAGCAGGTGATCGATGGCCTCGACGTGGAACTCGGTGAGGAGCTCCGCGTTTTCCTCCATGTTGAGTTCGAGCAGTTGCTCGACGATCACGGCGCTCTCGGCCGACACGGCCGCACCCGTCGGCTTCACAGCCGCTGCTTTCTGCGGCGAGTGCCAGGCGGAAACGGGTTGATCCATCACACGCGATGCCACCGCCGGTCCGAGCCACTCAACAAAGCTGCGCAGCGCGGCCAGTGACGGCTCATCGAAGACACCGGTGGTATCGAGCAACGCGTCCAGCCGACCTCTGATCTCGACCACCGGCGCATGCAAGACAGGGTCCTCCGCAGTCGCCTGCAGAAGATCCGAGAGCAAGCTGTAGGCAGGGATCAGGCCGTCATCTCGCCCGACTTGCGCGAGCACGATTTCCGAGGCCAGGCGGTTGCAGGTATCGTCCAATACCTGGTGGTAATTCTCGGTGATGGGCATGATTGGGGTGGGGAGGTCCCTTTTACTACGGCCGTTTACGGCAAAAGTTTACCCGCCTTCGCGGAAAAAATTGCACGAAGGACCATTAAAGAAAACGCCGCGCCGGGCCGTAATCATACGAGCCATCTTAATACCGGCGTCTTTCGCCGTTCAACGCGCCCGCCCAACAGCCCCTCTATTATGACCACTCCTCAGACCGCCACCGCCACCAACCAGAACGCCGGCAAATACCTGACCGTCGTGCTCGAAAACGAAGCCTACGGCATCGCCGTGCTCAAGGTCCGCGAAATCATCCGCATGCAAAAGATCACGCCGATTCCGCAGATGCCCGACTTCGTTAAAGGCGTGATTAACCTCCGCGGACGCGTGGTCCCAGTCATCGATCTTCGCGTGAAGTTCGGCCTTCAGGCCAGCTACGCCGAGCGCACTTGCATCGTCGTGGTGCAGGTGGACATGACCACCTCCGTCGTGCAGATGGGCCTCGTGGTCGATAGCGTGGAAGAGGTCGTGAACCTCAACCCGGCGGAGATCGAGACGACGCCCGATTTCGGCACGCGTATCGACACCTCATACATCCTCGGTATGGCCAAGGTGAAAGGGGTCGTGAAGACCCTGCTCGATATCGACCGGGTCGTCTCGCCAAACACCGTCGAAGCCCTTGCGAAGGCCGCCGCCTAAGGCTGTCGCCGCCTTCGTCGCCGCGTCTCACACATGTGAGTCGCGGCTTTTTTGTGCCCGCGCACGGCAGTCCCCGCGAACGGTGAACCGGTTCAATTAACCACACGAGACCCCCGCTCGTTGTAGGGACGTGGGGGGGCGCCGGCCGCGCCCGCGGGGCACCCCCCCCCCCGCCCACCACCACCGTGTGGGGGGGGGCGGGGGGGGGGGTGTGGG
>CBRAFO010000005.1:0-93942 GCA_967755175.1 uncultured Opitutaceae bacterium
AGAAAATCCTGCGCACCTACAAAGCCCGCAAGACCTCCGGCGAAACCTTCGTCCAGTGGTCCCGCCGCCACTCGGTCAAAGAACTCCAGGAGTTCCTCTCCGCCTAATTCGTTCTCGTTCTCTTACTCGTTCTCTTTCTCCCGCCTTTTTCAGACCTCTCCGTCGCATGAGCACTGTCCCTCTTATTCCCGATACCGCGCCCTTCTCCTCCGATCAACGGGCGTGGCTCAACGGCTTCCTTGCCGGCATCTTCAGTCGTTCCGGCGCTCCGGGTGTAGCGACGACCGCCAGCGAGGCGAAATCCCTCGCGCCGCTCACGATCCTCTACGGCAGCCAAACCGGCACCTCCGAGAGCCTCGCCAAACAAGCAGCTAAAGAAGCCGGCAAGCGCGGCTTCGCCCCTATGATTCTGGACATGGCTGCGGTCTCGCTGGAGCAGTTGCCCAGCCATTCCAACCTCCTCGTCATCACGAGCACCTATGGCGACGGCGAACCGCCGGACAGCGCCAAGGCCCTTCACTCTCAGCTCGTCGCCGCAAGCGCCGCTCCGGCCTTCGCCTCCCTCCGCTTCAGCGTGTGCGCCCTCGGCGACACCAACTACACGCTCTTCTGCCAGGCGGGAAAAGACTTCGACACGCACCTCGAAAAGCTCGGAGCCACCCGCATCGCGCCCCGCACCGACTGCGACCTCGACTACGAGGCCCCCTTCACCAGCTGGCTCGACACCACGCTCTCCGCCCTCGGCTCCGCGCCCGCCGTAGGGGCGTCGCTTGCGACGCCCGCGCCCGCGACACCCGCGACCGCCGAGCCCTATTCCAAGAAAAACCCTTTCGCGGCAAAGGTGCTCACCGTCCGCAACCTGAACGCCCCCGGTTCCGCCAAAGAGGTTAACCACGTCGAATTCGATCTCACCGGCTCCGGTCTCGACTACGAAGCGGGCGACGCCCTCGGCGTCATCCCGCAGAACTGCCTCGATCTGGTTTCCTCCGTCGTGCAGGCCCTCGGCTGCGATGGCGAAGAGGCGGTCCCCACGCCCGCCGGCGAACTCCCTCTGCGCACCGCCCTCCAGCAGCACTACGACCTCGGCAAACCTGCCCCCGCCCTCCTCGAGCTGCTGAAAATAACGGTGAGCGCCAGCGACCCGGCTTCGGCTCCGCACCACGTCCTCGACGCACTCCTGGCCACGACGACCAAGCCCGCCCCGGTCTCCTTTGTCGCCGCGCTGAAGAAACTGCAGCCGCGTCTCTACTCGATCTCCTCCTCGCCCAAGGCCCACCCCGGCCAAGTGCACCTCACGGTCGGTGCCGTCCGCTACGAACTCAACGGGCTCCCCCGCAAAGGCGCTTGCTCCACGTTCCTCGCCGAGCGCGCGCTCGCCCACGGCACGGCCGGCGTGTTCGTCCATAGCAACAAAGCCTTCCGCCCGCCCGCCGATCCGACCCTTCCGATGATCATGGTCGGCCCCGGCACCGGTATCGCCCCGTTCCGCGCCTTCCTCGAAGAACGCGCCGCGACCAAGGCCCCCGGCAAGAACTGGCTCTTCTTCGGCGACCAGAAAGCCGCCAGCGATTTCCTCTATCGCGAGGAACTCGAGGCCATGAAGTCCGCCGGCGTGCTCGCCCGCCTCGACGTCGCCTTCTCCCGCGACCAGAAGGAAAAAATCTACGTCCAAAACCGCATGTTGGAAGCCGCCGCCGAGCTCTACGCCTGGCTGGAAGCCGGTGCCCACTTCTACGTGTGCGGTGACGCCTCCCGCATGGCCAAAGACGTCGATGTCGCCCTGCACAAGGTCGTCGAAATCGCCGGTGGCAAAACCGCTGAGGAAGCCGCCGCCTACATCAACGCCCTCAAAGCCGCCAAGCGTTACCAGCGCGACGTGTATTGATGGGAGAAGTAGCGAGTAGCGGGTAGTGGGTAGCGAGCATCCAATCCTCTCGCCACCGATTCCGACCTACTCGCTACCCGCTACTCACTACTCGCTACTTCACCACCACCAAATGACCGAACCGGTCCGCACGCTTATCGACGAACTGCTCGAGGCTCAACGCCGCCTCGATACGCCCGTCGCTCGCTTCGCCGCCGCCCACGAGCACGCCCCAAGCTCGGCACCCCGGTCGCAACTCATCCCGCTCTCCGCCCCCGGCCCCGGCGAGCAATACGCCTTCGAGGTTGATCTCGATTCCTGCACCGGCTGCAAAGCCTGCGTCGCCGGCTGCCACTCGCTGAACGGCCTCGACGACGAGGAAACGTGGCGCGATGTCGGACTCGTTCTTGGAGGGACAACCTCCCGGTCCTCCGGCCCCGCCTTTCAGCAGACCATCACCACCGCCTGTCATCACTGCGAAGACCCGGCCTGCCTCAACGGCTGCCCCGTCCTCGCCTACGAGAAGGACCCGATCACCGGCATCGTGGTCCACCTCGATGACCAGTGCATCGGTTGCAGCTACTGCGTGCTGAAGTGCCCGTATGACGTGCCCAAATACAACGAGCGCCTCGGCATCGTTCGCAAATGCGACATGTGCCACGGTCGTCTCTCCGCCGGCGAAGCTCCCGCCTGTGTGCAGGCCTGCCCGACCGAGGCCATCCGGATCGTCACCGTCACCACCTCGTCCTCCAAAACCGCGCCCGAGTCCCCGGTTTCCACCGATCCCACGCCGATCGAAAAGATCAGCTCCACCTCGTCCGACTACACGCACCCGACCACGCGCTACGTTTCCAAGCGGCCCATTCCCGAGGGGATATTCGCCGCCGACGCTGCCACGCTCCGCCCGCAGCATCCGCACTGGCCGCTCATCCTGATGCTCACGCTGATGCCGATGGCCGTCGGCTGTTTCACCGCCTCCGCAGTGTTTACGTCCGTGCCGCGCGTTCACGTCCAGGCTGCGGGCTTCTCTCGGGAAATCTCCACGCTCGCTCTTCTCGGCTGGCTCGCCGGCGCGGCGGGGTTGTTCACCAGCGTATTCCACTTGGGCAAACCGCTGCGCGCCTGGCGTATTTTCCTGGGCCTGCGCACCAGCTGGCTGAGCCGCGAAGCCGTCCTGTTCGGAAACTGGTTCGCCTTGGCCACCGGCGCGCTAGTCATCCCGGCCCTGCTCGTCCCCAGCATCGCGGTCGGGTTGGTCGGACTCTTCTGCTCGGTGATGATTTATACGGATACCCGCCGGACGTTCTGGCGATTCACTCAGGCCGGCCCGCGTTTTTTTGGCACCGCGCTCCTCATCGGCGTCGCCTCCGCTCTCGCACTGGGAGCGCCCGCCATCCCGGCCGCCCTTGTGCTCGCCGTGAGCTTGGTGGCCAAACTCGCCATCGAAACCGTGGTGATGCGGCCGTTGCACTTTGTGGACAGTGAAACGCTTCCCACTGGCCCGCTCATGACCGCGCGCCTCCTCGCCGGCCCGCTGCGCCAAGTCAACGGCCTGCGCTTGGCCGCGGGCGTGCTCGGGGGTGTCTTGCTGCCATTGCTCGTTGCAACCGGCTCCTTGCCCGCGCCCGCTGCTTGGGTTGCTCTCGCCTGTGTGATCTTGGGCGAACTCACTGAGCGTTATCTCTTTTTCCGTGCGGTGGACGCGCCCAAGATGCCTGGGGTTCCTGCTTCGTAACTTTCCGCTTACTTTCTTCCATCCTTCCTATCCATGTCCGCCCTCGACGCCCTTCTCCGCGCCCGCACCGGACCGATGACCACTGAGTTGGTGCGTCACCCCGCCACGCACGGACTCGGCCTGCCGCAAGTTCCCTCGCGCCTCGCACCCGCCTCCACCACGCGCTCCATCTGCGGCTTTTGCAGCACCGGCTGCTCCCTCAACGTCCACATCGATCCCGAGGGCCAGGCGATCAATCTCAGCCCCGATCCCGCCTACCCCGTTAACATCGGCATGGCGTGCCCGAAGGGCTGGGAAGCGCTCACGCCACTCGCCGCCTCCGACCGCCTGACCACGCCGCTCCTGCGCAACCCAGCCACCGGTCAGCTCGAACCTGTTTCGTGGGGAACCGCGCTCTCCGCCTTCGTTAAAAACTTTAAGTCGATCCAGTCGGCCCACGGCCCGCACAGCCTTTCGTTTCTCTCCACCGGCCAGATCGTGATGGAGGAGATGGCCCTTCTCGGCGCGCTCGCGAAGTTCGGCATGGGCATGCTCCACGTCGATTCCAACACGCGCCAGTGCATGGCCACCTCGCACGTTGCGTATAAACAAAGTTTCGGCTTCGACGCCCCGCCCTTCACTTACGCCGACTTCGAAGAAAGCGACGCCCTGATCTTCATTGGTGCCAACCCGTGCATCGCGCATCCCATCATGTGGCAACGCGTGATGATGAATCAGCGCAACCCCGAGATCATCGTCATCGACCCGCGCCGCACCGAGACTGCTGTCGCCGCCACCCACCACGTTCCACTGCGCCCGAAGAGCGACCTCACGCTCCTCTACGGACTCGCCCACTTGCTCATCGCCCGCGGCGCCGTGAAGCGCGACTTCATCGACGCGCACACGAGCAACTACGACGCCTTCGCCGCCTTCGTCGGCAAGTTCACGCCCGCCCACGTCGCCGCTGAAACCGGTCTGCCCGTCGAAATGCTTCACCGCATCGTCGAGATCATCGCTACCAAAGAACGCGTTTCCTTCTGGTGGACGATGGGGGTCAACCAAGGCCACGAATCCACCCGCACCGCCCAGGCGATCATCAACCTCGCGTTGATGACCGGTAACATCGGTCGCCCCGGCACTGGTGCCAACTCCATCACCGGCCAGTGCAATGCCATGGGCTCGCGCCTTTTTGGCAACGCTGGCTCTCTGCTCGGCGGCTACGACTTCGCCAACGATGCGCACCGCTCCCATGTCGCCGGCATCCTCGGCATCGACTCCGCATTGATCCCCTCCGGCAAGAGCTGGGCCTACGACCAGATCATGGACGGCATCGACACCGGCGCGATCAAAGGCCTTTGGGTGATCGCCACCAACACCGCTCATTCCTGGATCAACCAGAAGCGTTTCCCTGAGCTGCGCGCCAAACTCGATTTCCTCGTCGTGCAGGACATGTATGCCACGACCGAGACCGCGCAGATGGCCGACCTGGTTCTCCCCGCCGCCGGCTGGGGCGAAAAAGACGGTATCTTCATCAACAGCGAACGCCGCCTCGGCGTTTCGCGCAAAGTCTCCCGTGCCCCCGGACAAGCGCTGAGCGATTTCGCCATCTTCAAGCTCGTCGCCGAGGCTTGGGGCTGCGGCGATCTCTTCCGCAAATGGGAGTCGGCCGAATCGACTTTCCGCATCTTGCGCGAACTCTCCCGCGGGCAACCCTGCAACTTCACCGGCATCGAAGGCTACGACCACATCCAACGCGAAGGCGGTATCCAGTGGCCCTACCCGGCGCGCGATGCCTGGTCCTCGCAGCCGGCTCCCGAAGCGTCCTCGCAACAACGCCGCCTCTTCGCCGACGGACAGTTCTTCACCGCCGACAAGCGTGCGATTTTCCACTTCGACGAGCCGCGCCCGATGCCCGAGCAACCGGATTCCGCGTATCCATTTCTCCTCAACACTGGGCGCGGCTCCTCCGCCCAGTGGCACACCGGCTCGCGCACCAACAAGAGCGACGTCCTGCGCAAACTCGCCCCGACCTCCCTCTACGTTGAGATCAACCCGACCGACGCCGCGCGCCTCGGCATCGCGCATAACGACGACGTGCTGGTGAGTTCGCGCCGCGGCGACGCGCCCGCGTTCGCCGTCGTCACTCCGACCGTGCAACCCGGCCAGCTCTTCATGCCGATGCACTTCGACGCGGTGAACCGCCTGACGTTCCCGGCCTTCGATCCGCACTCGCGCCAACCGTCTTACAAAGCTTGCGCCGTCCGCATAAAACGAGCGCCCGGCCAGTAGTCGGTGTTTTCGTCATCCGAATCCGCCATGTAGGAGCCTGCTTGCAGGCGATGTTGGATACCCGACACACTCCGCCTCTCGCACGCCGCTCATCGCCTGCAAGCAGGCTCCTACATTCCCACCCACGCTCCGCGTTCGGCGTCCTCATTCTGACAGTTCCACCATGACACCCGATTGGCTTTACCTGCTGATTCCCCTGTTCCTCGTCGCGGCGCTCTACGGCACGGTCGGTCACGGCGGAGCGTCCGGTTATCTGGCGGTGATGGCGCTGGCCAGCGTCGCCCCGGCGGTGATGAAGCCCACCGCGCTCACCCTTAATCTCGCGGTCTCGCTCATCGGCACGGTATTGTTTTTCCGAGCCGGCCACTTTGCGTGGCGGCTTTTCTGGCCCTTCGCAGTCACCTCGATCCCGTTCGCGTTTCTCGGCGGACGCCTCGATGTGCCCACGCATGTCTTCAAACTCCTGCTCGCGTTCGCCCTCGGTTTCGCCGCCTTGCGCCTGCTACTGCCTGCCCCGAAAAACGAAGAGCTTCGCCCGGCCCCGATCATCTGGGTGCTGGTCGCCGGAGCGCTTATGGGCGTGCTCTCCGGCCTGATCGGCGTGGGTGGAGGAATTTTCCTTACGCCGTTGCTGCTGCTCATGCGCTGGGCCGACACGAAAACCGCCGCCGCCGTTTCAGCGCCGTTTATCTTCGTAAACTCCGCCGCAGGCTTGGCCGGACACGCCGCCTCCCTTGATCACCTCCCGTCCACCTGGCCTTGGCTCGCGGCGGTGGTGGTGGCGGGTGGTTTCATCGGTGCGCGATGGGGCGCCGGTAGCGCCCGCGCCACCCAGCTCCGCCCCGCCCTCGCCCTCGTCCTAGCGGTCGCCTGCGTAAAGCTCACCGTTAGCTGAGCCCGGCCTCCGAAATGTAGGAGCCTGCTTGCAGGCGATGAGAGGCGTGCGATGGCCCTGGACCTCGCGCATGTCCAACATCGCCTGCAAGCAGGCTCCTACATTTCGAACCCTCTTCAACGCTTCGTCGCCGGCTTCTGGAACACGCTCAACCGCGTATCGCGCAGGTAACTCGTCCACTCCTCATCCTGCCGCACCAGCGAATCGTGCATCGGACACGGTTCGCCTTTGCCGCACCAGTTCGGTCCGAACGGACACATGATACGGTCGTCCTGCCGCTCAAATTCCTGCGCGATGTCCAAGAGCGAGATCTTGTCCGGAGTTTTCTTGAGCCAGTAGCCGCCGCCCGGCCCGCGTGTGCCGTCCACCAGTCCAAGCGAGGAAACAATCGTGAGCACCTTGGCGACGACCGGCTGCGGCAAGTCGCGCCGCTCCGCGATCTCGGCGGAGCTGAGTTTGGTTTTTCCGCCGTCATAAACCTCCGCGAGCAAGCTCATCGCGGAAACGGCGGTCTGGGCGGTTTTGCCAAAGCGAATCATAAGTGCGAGTGCGCGGCAGTGTTACCAGTCGGAGTCGCGGGGCAAACCCTCGTTGCGGAATTCTCCCCGGCGGGATGCGGTTGCCGCAGGATGGGCAGCGCGACTTTCAACATCACGGTCAGGATCAGCAGTCCCCACGCCCAAATGCCGGCAGTGATCTGCCACTCCACCAAGCTCGGGAAATACTCCACGATCTCGTGTAGCGTCGAAGGGATGAAGGCTGGCACGATCAGGCCCATGCCTTTCTCGATCCAGATGCCGGTGAACGCCAACGTGCACGCCACCGTCAGCCACACCGGGCTCGTTACCACTCCGGGACGCAGGAACATCAGGGCCGACACAACGCCCATGCTCACCGCGCTCCAGATCCAAGGCACCAGCGCATGCGCTCCGTGCAGCCCGAAAAATAGGTAATGCGCCGACGCCGTGTGCGCGCCGCCCGAATACATCTCGGTGAACAATTCCGACGCGACCATGAGCAGATTGATGAGAAGCGTGACGCGCACGATGTTCACCAATACCTGCACCGGCCGAACCGCGATTGGCACGCCACCGAAGCGCCGCAGCGCAAATAACAGCACGATGATAAACGCCGGGCCCGCGATGAACGCCGTCACCAAAAAGCGCGGTGCGAGCAGCGCGGTATTCCACAGCGGACGCCCACCCAACCCCGAGTAGAGAAACGCGGTCACCGTGTGGATGGAGATCGCCCAAAAGATCGAGAGATAAACGAAGGGAACATACCACTTCGGGTTCGGCCGCTCGCCGCGAAAACGCATGTAGAGCAGGTATCCGCAAATGTGCAGGTTGAGGCCGAGGTAGCCGTTAAGCACAAGCACGTCCCACGTGAGCATCGACACGGGCCAGTTGAACCGTCCCACCACGGGAAACATGTGCCAGAAACGCTCGGGATGGCCCATATCGACGACGACGAAACAGATGCTCATCACGATGGCCGCCACTGCCAGCAATTCGCCCACGATGGTCAGGTCGTGCATCTCGTGGTCATGGTAGAGATACGCCGGGATCACCATCATCACCCCGCCCGCCGCGAGGCCGACCATGAACGTGAAGTTGGCGATATACAGCCCCCACGAAACGTGGTCGCTCATGCCGGTCACGACGAGGCCGTCGCGCACTTGCACCGCCCACGCGTGCAGTCCCGTAAGCGAGAGCGCGGTGAGCAGAATCATCCACGCATAGAACCACGCCGAGCCGTCGGTCGCGTCGCGGACGGCGCGCCAAAGGAAACGGCGGTAGCTCGTGAACTGTTCAGCAACTTGGGCGTTATTCATCGAAGAAATAAAAAAAACTCGGCTGCGTGCCGCAGTCTTCCTTGAGGACGAAGACCCGTTTGTTTTTCAGCACCCAGCGGATCTCGGACTCGGGATCGAGCAGGTTGCCAAACACCCGCGCGCCCGTCGGACAGGCTTCGAGGCACGCGGGCAGTTTCCCCTGACGCGAGCGGTGCAGACAAAAGGTGCATTTCTCCATCACGCCTTGCGGGCGCAGGCGGTTGGAAAGATAACCTTGATCCGGGTTGATCTCCGCGGCGGGCACCTGCGGCTTCGTCCAGTTGAAGCGGCGCGCATGGTAAGGGCAGGCCGCCTCGCAGTAGCGGCAGCCGATACACCAGTTATAGTCCACGACGACGATGCCGTCTTTTTCCTTCCACGTGGCCTCGACCGGGCAGACCGAAACGCACGGCGGTTTGTCGCACTGCTGGCACTGCACCGGCATGTAGAACTTGTCCTTGTTGGGCACCGCGTGGTCGTAGTTCACGCGGCCTTTGGCTAGGTCGAGCGAACCTTTCTCCATTTCCAGCACGCGGATGTAGCTGTTGCCCGAAGGACGGTCGTGGTTGTTCTCGATGTGGCAGGCCTTGGCGCAGCGGCGGCAGCCCACGCAGATGGAGAGGTTGAGCGCGTAGCCAAATTTCACGCCGGGCTGCGGGCGGTAATCGCCAATGTGCACGTCCACGCCCGTCGCTTCCTTGGTTTCCTGCTCCAAGCGGGCCATGACCAGGCCGAGGTCGAAGGGCGACAGCTCCTTGTAGTGCTTCTGGAGATAATCATCGAGCGTGAGGTCGTCGGTCCACTCGGTGAGCGGCGCGATCGCCTGCGCAAACGCCGCCGCGCCGAGCGTCGCGCCGAGGACCTTGAGCGCGTTGCGACGGGTCATCAGCCCGCCGGCATTTTCCGGAGCGGATGCAGCGGACACGTTTTCCTGGGCGGCCCCGGAATCATCGGGCGGTTGCGGTTTATTCATGGTGCTGGGCCTCCGTGGCGTGGTGGGCGGACTCGGCGTCGCGTTGTTTCTGCTGAAGCGCACCGCGGTCCTTCGGTGCAAACACCGGCGTCCACGCCGGGTAAGCCGGTGCATGCGGATCGTGGCAATCGGTGCAGGTTCGACGCGTGCGCTCGCCCTTCGTCTTGTCCCAATATCCCGCCATGCCACCATGCGAGCCGTGCAGGTAATCGCGGGTCTGCGGACCATGGCATTGCTGGCAAAGTTTCTGCGCGTCGGCGAACGCCAGCTTGCGACCGTCAGCGAGCCGCAGCGCGTCATAGTCCTGGCTGTTGTGGCAACTCAGGCAGCTCTGGTCGCCATGTGCGTAAATCAACTTCTGGTGAAAGTCCGCCGGCACCGCGCCAAGGCGGCCCGCGTCGAGATTGGGCGACTTGGTCGCATGACAGGTCATGCACGCCACGCCGACCGCTTGCCCATGATAATCGACCAGACCGGACTCCACGGCCGGCCGATAACCCGCCGGGCGATGCGCGGGCACGGCCGCCGCCGTCGCGGCTAACGGCAGGTGAACCGGCTTCGACGACGGCAGGTCGAGACTTGGTGTGGATTCGGCCGAGATCGCCTGCCATCCGCTCCCCTTCGATTCACCGAGCAACCACTGTCCGCCGAGCGCCGCCAAGACTGCGCCCGCCGCGACAGAAGAGATGACCAAACGACGCTTCATTGCCCGGAGAAAGGCAGAGCCAGTCCGCCATATCAATACTTCTTTGTCTTTTATTCTTGTTATGACGGGATCCGTTCCGCAGGTTACCGACATGGACGCCATCGCCACGACTGAACCGGGCCTGAGTTCACTGGTCATCACGCTCACGGAATTGCCCGAGCTCCGTGCCGCCGCGTTGAGAGAATTGGCGCGCCGCCCCGAGCTGGAGCTAGGCGAGCTGCGTGCGCCTTGGCTGCCCGCCGTGCTCACCTCCGCCGATCCTTACGGCGCATTCCGCGAACTCGAAGCGATCCCCGGCGTCGAGCTGGTCGAAGTCGTCTTCGTTGAACTGCCCGCCCCCACCCTCGTCGCTTAACCCCGACCGCTACCCGCCATGCAACGTCGCGAATTCCTCCGCACCACCGCCCTCGCCGCCGCCTCCGCAGTCATCGCGCGGAGACTCGGTGCCACTCCCACTCCAGGCGAACCGGCCTACGCTACCTCGCCTACCGCCACCGTCACCGCCGATGGCGTGCGTTGGGACAAGGCCCCCTGTCGTTTCTGCGGCACCGGTTGCCACGTGCGGGTCGGCGTCAAAGACGGTCGCGTCGTCGCCATCCAAGGCGACCCGCAGGCCGAGGTAAACAAAGGCCTGCTCTGCATGAAGGGCTACCATGTCGGCGGCATCCTCTACGGCAAAGACCGCCTCACCACGCCTCAGCTGCGCCGCAACGGCCGGCTCGAGCCCATCACGTGGGACGAAGCCATCGACATCATGGCGCGCCGCATCATGCAAAAACCCGCCGGCTTCGGTTTCTACGGCAGCGGACAATGGACGATTCCCGAAGGTTACGCCGCCCAGAAGTTCATGAAGGCCGGCTTGGGCAACAACCACCTCGAACCGAACGCCCGCTTGTGCATGGCCTCCGCCGTGACCGGATATCTGTCAGTTTACGGCGTGGACGAACCTGCCGGTTGTTACGACGACCTCGACACCGCCGACGTGATTATCCTCTGGGGCAACAACCCGGCCGAGATGCACCCGGTGTTGTTTTCCCGTATCATCGACCGGCGCACGCGCGGCGAAAAGGTTATGCTCATCGACATGGGCACGCGCCGAACACGCACCACCGCCTACGCCGATCACTATCTGGAATTCCGCCCGCAAACCGACCTCGCCATCGCCAACGGCATCGCCCACCTGCTCCTCGCCAACGGCACGTGGAACCGCGAGTTCGTCGAGAGCCACTGTAACTTTCGCACGGATACCGCCCCCGTCTCGCTCAATGGCCAGCCGATGACGTTCGACGCTTACCGCGAGGCGCTCGCCGCCTACACGCCCGCTTACGTCGCGAAACTCTCCGGCGTGCCCGAAGAAAAGATCTGCCTACTCGGCGACCTCTTCGGTCGCCGCGACCTGCGCATCACCAGTCTCTGGTGCATGGGCATGAACCAGCACACGCGCGGCACCGCGATCAACCGCCTCGTCCACGGCATTCACCTGCTTTCCGGCCACTGGGGCCGCCCCGGCGATGCGCCGACCTCGCTCACCGGCCAGCCCTCCGCCTGCGGCACTGCCCGCGAAGTCGGCACGATGTGCCACACCTTGCCCGGCGGGCTGCTCATCGCCAACCCCGAGCACCGCGCCGAATGCGAAGAGCTCTGGCACGTGCCCGCCGGCCGTATCAACCCAAAGCCCGGTTACCACACCGTGCAGCTCTGGGAAAAGTTCTGCACGCCCACCGACAAGGGCGGCGATATCCACACGGTCTTCGTCCAGGTCACCAACCCCGGCCAAACGCTGCCCGACCTCGCCCGCACGTTCACCGGCAAGGCCAACCTCGCGGACAAATTCTTGATCGTCTCCGATGTTTACCCCACGGCCACCACCGCGCTCGCCGACCTCGTTTTGCCCGCCGCGCTCTGGGTCGAGAAGAACGGCGTTTACGGCAACTCTGAGCGCCGCACGCAGCAGTGGTTCAAACAAGTCGAGCCTCCCGGACAGGCGCGTCCCGACGCCTGGATGACGCTGGCCCTCGCCCGCCGCCTCTTCGAACTCGGCCACCCCGGCATGAAAAACAAGGACGGCGAATTCATCTTCACGTTTCGCGATGCCGAAAGCCGCGAAGTGCCCACGTGGGACTTTGCCCATTACTACGATATCAACACCGACCGCGCGCTCTTCGACGAGTATCGCCGTTTCACCTTCCACAAGCACAAGCACGTCGCGCCCTACGACGAGCTTGTGAAGACCCGCGGCCTGCGCTGGCCCGTGGTCGAGCAAGCCGACGGCACGTTCAAAGAAACGCGTTTCCGCTTCATGGAGTTTAGCGACCCGTTCGTCAAAAAAGGCGTGGGCATCCAGTTCTACCACTCCGTCACCAAGGACGACCGCGCCCTCATCTGGTTCAACCCCTACGAACCCGCCACCGAGGAGCCTGATGCCGACTACCCGTTCTGGCTCTGCACCGGTCGCGTGATCGAACACTGGCACAGCGGCACCATGACCATGCGCGTTCCTCAGCTGCGCGGATCCATGCCCAACGCCTACGTTGAACTCCATCCCGCCGATGCCGCCGCCCTCGGCCTGGCCAACGGCGACACCGCCACACTGGAAACCCGACGCGGACGCCTCGACCTGCCCGTCTGGCTCAACGGTCGCAGCCAACCTCAACGCGGCTCCGTCTTCGTGCCGTTCTTCGACCAGAACTTCCTGATCAACCAGATCACGCTCGGCGACTACTGCCCCATTTCCAAAGAGCCCGACTATAAAAAATGCGCCGTGCGTATCCGGCGCCGCACCACCGCGCCTGCCGTGTCATGAAGACACCCGCCCAAAAGCTCGCCGTCATCGCCGCGCTCTTCGCCTTCACGACCGGAGTCAGCGGTTACTTCATGGGCCTGCTCCAGACCAATCGCTTCGCCGACAAAGATCGCCACGTCGCCCCCGTGCCCGAAGCACCTGCAGCCTCCTCCGCTCCCGAGGCTCCACGCTACGCCGATTTGGCCGACCACACCCGCCAAGCCAATCACACTTGGCACAACGCGATCACCAACCTGCCGTCCGCTCCCGCCTTCACTGCCAACACCCCGCGCCTGAGCCCGGAGGAGTTGACCACCTTGCTCGCACGCCGCGACTCCCGCCGCGCCTTCGCGGGTGCGCCGCCCACCGTCCCGCACCCCATCGACCAACACACCTCGGCCGCCTGCCTCGCGTGCCATGGTCAGCCCACCCGCGTCGGCCGCATCGACGTCCCGCAAATCAGCCACCCCGCCTGCACCAACTGCATTCAGTGCCACGCCCCCGCGGCCGGGCCCGGCCCTGCGCTCGCCACACCGCCTCCCGCGCAAGCCACGCCCGTGCTCGCCAACGCCTTCGCAGGTCTCCCCGCGCCCGTCGCCGGCACCCGCGCATACGACGGCGCGCCGCCGATCATGCCCCACACCACCGCGATGCGCCAAAACTGCATCACCTGCCACAGCCCCGGCGGTTCCAGCCTCATCAAGACCACGCATCCGCAGCGCCAAAACTGCCTCCAGTGCCACGCCCTCGACGCGGGCCGGGAAACGCTCCCGCCCGCCCACTCCGCCCCCTGACTCCCATGGCCGCCACCATCAACCGCCGCGAGTTCTTCACCCGTCTGCTACCGCCCACGCTTCGTCCATCACCCGCCACTCAACCCACTTCCATCCTTCCGCTCATGACAACACCCGCTCCCGCCGAAGCCCCGGTCACGACCTCCCCTTCCGAACCCCTGCGTCTGCCACCGCTCCAGCAGACAGTCCTCGATGTGGCCACCACCGACGCGCTCTTTCGCGACCTCGCCGCCTGCACGCGCATCCACGCCGTGATCCCAAAATACGCAGCCCGCGGCCACACCGGCACCGATACGATCTCCCTGGAAACCGCACGCACCCGCCTCGCCGCCGGCCTGCTCCTCGGCGTGCAAATCCGCTACGCTTACGACGGCCACACCTGGTGCGACACCCTCCTGCGCCGCCCCAACGGCCTCACCCTCGTCCGTATTCGCGAAGCGGATATCGAGGCAACCGTTGGCACCTCCTAACTTTCTTCCTCCTTCACCCATGGCCTTCTCCGTCTTCATTCCCGACCAGTGCGCCACCGTGCCACTGGCTCCCCTCGCCACGCCGAGCACCGCCGGCATCACCAGCCGCACGCTCCTCAAGACCACCGGAGGCAAAGCCGTGCTCTTCGCCTTCGATGCCGGCCAAGAACTCACGGAGCACACCAACCCCAACCACGCGCTCATTCAGGTTCTTTCCGGCAGCCTCCAACTCACCCTTGCCGGCCGACCCGAAACGCTCCTCCCCGGCGCGCTTCTCCACATGCCTCCGCAACTCCCGCACGCCGTGCGCGCCGACGAACCCACCACGTTTCTCCTCACGCTGCTCACTCCCTGACAGCCCAGCCCTCCGACTCGTTCTCGTTCTCTTAATCTTTCTCGTTCTCGTCCCCGTTTTCCCTTCTCACCATGACCACCCAACCGATCCATCCCGCCCTCGCCTCCATTCCTGCCGCCGAGTTGCTCGACGCCTGCAATATCCCTTGCCGCACGAAACATCCGCTCATTCTTGAGCGCGCCGGAGCCCTCGCCATCGGCGGGAGTTTTGTCCTCGTAAACGGTCACGCCCCCGAGCCCCTGCGCTACCAATTCGAAGCCATCGCTCCCGGTTGCTTCCGCTGGGATTACCTCGTGGACGAAGCTGATCTCGCTGCCGTCCGTATCACCCGTATCGCCCCTAACCCCGCCGGCATCACCGACCTCGCGCCCGCCGCACGCCCTGGCGGTTGCGGTGGCCACCATCACAACTAAGCTGCGACCCGTCATCGTGACGCCCGCCCGCTGCCCCTCCCCAATGGGCGCCGTCACGATCATCGTTTTCATGAAAAACATCCCGTCCGCCGGCACACTTTCTCCGTGCCCTCGGTCCGTGCATTGCCAGTGTTGAATTTGCCCATGACCGATCCCTTCGGACGCACCATCGATTACCTGCGCATCTCCGTCACCGACCGGTGCAACGAGCGCTGCCTGTATTGCATGCCCGAAGGCTACAAGGGCTGGGCGCAACGCCCCGACCACCTCACCGGCGACGAACTCATTCGCATCGCCGCGTCCGCATCTCAGCTCGGCTTCCGCAAATTCCGCCTCACCGGAGGCGAACCGCTGCTCCGCCCCGACCTCGTTTCCATCGCTGCTGGCATCGCTGCGCTGCCCACGACCACGTCGCTCGGTCTCTCCACCAACGGCACGCGCCTCAGCTCCGTCTCCCGCGAACTCTGCGCCGCAGGCGTCACCTCGATTAACGTCAGCCTCGACGCGCTTGATGCCGACACCTACCGCCGCGTCACCGGCGGACGCCTCGCCGACGCCCTCGCCGGCATTCATGCCGCCCTCGCCGCCGATTTCGAAGTCGTGAAGCTCAACGTCGTGCTCATGCGCGGCGTCAACGAAGACCAACTCGTGCCGCTCGTGCGTTTCGCCGCCGAGCACCGCACGCCGGTGCGTTTTATCGAGCTCATGCCGCTCACGCGCACCGACGTCTTGGATGAGCGCAACTTTCTCTCCTGCGAAGACGCCCGCGCCCGCATCGAAGCCGAACTCGGCCCACTGGAGACGTTGCCCGATTACCGCGCCGGCCACGGCCCCGCCCGCTACGCCCGCGCCGTAAACGGTGCGCTTGTCGGTTTCATCGGCGCACTGACCACCCCGGATTTTTGCGGCAGTTGCAACAAGCTCCGCCTCACCGCCGACGGCAAGTTGCGCCCCTGCCTCGGCCGCCACGGCGAAATCGACCTGCTCGCGCCGCTCCGTGCCGGCCACGCGAACCTCGACGCGTTACTCACCGAAGCCATCGCCAACAAACCCGCCGACCACACCTTCCAAACCGACTACCACCCCGACCGCCCCATGACCGCCATCGGCGGCTAAGGCGCATAAAGACGACACCACCACGCCCTTAGCCTCACAGCCCATTTGTCACTTAATAAGTGACAAACAGTCCGGGCGACGCAGGTTAGGCGACCCTCGCATCGAGCCCGCTTCGATTTATGCATCTTCTCTATTTTGCCCACGCTCGTCGCATCACCGGACTCTCGGAGGAAACCATCCCAGTCACCGCTGCCCTCACGTCCGGCGAATTATGGGACCTGCTCGCACAGCGCTACCCCGACATCGCCCCGCTTCGCCCCAGTTCGCGCCTCGCTCGTAACAACGAGTTTTTGCCCGCAAACGCCCGCATCGAGCCCCATGACGAAATCGCCATCATCCCGCCCGTTTCCGGCGGCTGATTTTTAAGTTCCGTGAATATCGAGATCATCATCAGCGACGCCCTCATCGTCCCACCTGCGCCCGTCGCCGATCCTCGTGTCGGAGCGCTGGCCGAATTCACCGGCACGGTGCGCGGCGAAGAAAACAGCCACCCGATCTCCGCGCTCGTTTACGAAGCTTACCAGCCCATGGCCGAGACCGTCATGCGCCTCCTGCTCACCGAACTTGCCATCGCGCATCCGTGCCTCTCCGTGCGCGTGCAACACCGCACCGGCATTGTGCGCGTGGGCGAAGCCGCCATCCACATCGCAGTCCAAGCGCGTCACCGCGCCGAAGCGTTCGCGCTCCTCGCCGCATTCATGGATCGCCTCAAGCAAGACGTCCCCATCTGGAAAATCGATACGTTGCCCGCATGATCACCGTCGCCGAACTCTGGACGCGCCTCGACGCAATCGCGCAACCGCTCGCGGGTGAACGCGCCCCCCTCGCGTCCGCCCACGGCCGCATCCTGCGTGAAGCGATTCTCGCGCCCGAAGATCAACCGTCCTTCGACCGCTCGGCCATTGATGGCTACCTCGTTAATGCGCAGCAGCCCATCGGCACGGTTACGCTGATCGGCAACGTCCAGCCCGGCTCGCCACCACTACTCACCTCGCCCGTGCCAGGCACAGCGGTGCGTATTCTCACGGGCAGCGCACTGCCCGCTGCCGCCGACGCCGCGCTCATCATGCAGGAGGACACCCGCCTCGGCGCTCCCGGACAACTCGAACTGTTGCAAGCGCCCTCGACCCGCCACATCCGCCGCCGTGCATCGCAGGCCCGTGCAGGCGACGTCCTGCTTTCACCCGGTCATCCTCTAAACGCCGGCAGCCTCGCCCTTCTCGCCTCCATCGGCGCGACCGCACCGCTCGTAAACCGTCGCCCCCGCGTCGCCCACCTCGTAACCGGCGGCGAACTCGTCGCACCCGATTCCCAACCCGCGGCCGGCCAGATCCGCGATTCCAACTCCACGTTGATCGCAGCGCTCCTCGGCGACGCGGAGGCCGACCTCCGATGGCAACGCCGCGTGAGCGATTCGCGCACCGCCACTGCCGACGCGTTGGCCGAAGCACTCGCGACGAACGCCGACATCATTCTCATCAGCGGCGGCGCCAGTGTCGGCGACCACGACCACACCGGTGCGTTGCTCGCCGCCCAAGGCTTCACCATTCACTGCGACAAAGTCGCCAGCCGCCCCGGCAAACCCTTCATTGCCGCTTCGCGAGATGGGCGTCTCGCCTTCGGTCTGCCGGGCAACCCGCTTTCGCACTTCGTGTGTTTTCACCTCTTCGTAAAACGCGTTATCGCCCGCCTTGCCGGCACCGCGCCGACTGAGCTCGTGCACGCCATGCTCACGCCAGACGCCGAGCTTCGCTCCGACCCGCGCGAAACGTGGTGGCCCTGCGTCTGGGCCGACGAATGCGCGCTCCGCCGCGTGCGTCCATTGCCCTGGCGCGATTCGTCCGACCTCACCGTGCTCGGCGCGGCCGAAGGCCTGCTACGCGTGCCCGCCGTCGCCGGAGCTGGCGCGGAGGTGGAGGTTCTGCCATGCCGGTAAAAATGGAAAAATTTTCCCACCTCGACGACACCGGAACCGCCACGATGGTGGACGTCGGCGCCAAACCCCCGCAGCTCCGCCGCGCTGTTGCGGCCGGCGAACTCCGTTGTGCGCCCGCCACCATCCGTCTCCTGAAAAAGCAGGCGCTGCCCAAAGGCGACGTGCTCGCCTGCGCGCGTATCGCGGGAATCATGGCGGCCAAACGCACCGCCGAGTTGATCCCACTTTGCCATCCGCTCGCGCTCGACAAGGTCTCCGTGGATTTCGCGGTTAAACGCGACCGCATCCTCATCACCGCCGAGGCCCGCCTCACCGGAAAAACCGGTGTCGAAATGGAAGCCCTCACCGCCGTCTCCGTCGCCGCGCTCACGCTCTACGACATGATGAAGGCGGTCGATAAGGCCATGGTCATCGGCGAAGTCCGCGTGGTCACCAAGGAAAAGAAATGAAGATCGCCCGCGTCACCCTGAGCGACCGTGCCTCCGCCGGTGTTTACGCCGACTTGAGCGGCCCCGAAATCGAACGCGTTCTCCGGGCCTCCTTCGGAGACGAACCCGTTATCATTTCTCGGCTCATTCCCGACGACCGCGCCACCATCGCCGACACCCTTCGATTCCTCTGCGCCGACGAACACTGTGATCTGATCGTCACCACCGGCGGCACCGGCCCAGCGCCCCGCGATGTCACTCCCGAAGCTACGCGCGAAGTAATTGAACGCGAACTCCCGGGCTTCGGCGAAGCCATGCGCGCAGTGAGCTTCTCCAAAGTCCCCACGGCGATCCTCTCCCGCGCCACCGCCGGCACGCGCGGCCGCACACTCATCGTGAACCTCCCCGGTAACCCTCGCGCCATCGGCGAATGCCTCCCGCCGCTCCTCCCCGCGATCCACGAATGCCTGAAACACCTCAACGGAGGTTAGCCGCCCGCCCTACTCGCTACCCGCTACTCACTACTCGCTATTTCCGCAGAATGATTCGCATCGAGCATCTCTATCTTTCCCCCGGCCACAATTACTTCGGCCATCACGGCCAGCCCGCCGGCGAAAGCACCATCATCGCCGTGCCCGAAGTCGAATGCGTTGCCGGAAGCGGACTGCGCGGCGACCGGTTCTTCGACTACAAGCCCGACTACAAAGGGCAGATCACCTTTTTCTCCGCCGAGCTCTACGAAGAGCTTTGCGCCACGCTGCTCGAGCCCTCGGCCCTGCGTCCCGACCCGTCCGTATTCCGCCGCAACGTCATCACGCGAGGCATCGACCTGAACACGCTCATTGGAAAACAATTCACGTTCCAAGGCGTCACCTTCGAAGGCACCGCCGAGTGTTCGCCGTGTTACTGGATGGACCAAGCCTTCGCGCCCGGCACCGAGGCGGCACTCAAAGGCCGCGGCGGGCTCCGCGCGAAAATCCTCACCGACGGAGTCCTTCGCATCGGCAACGCTTAACCCATGAACTCGGTGCCCACCCCGTTCCCGATCAGCGGCGCCATCCTCGCCGGCGGACGCTCCTCGCGCATGGGCCGCGACAAGGCGTTTCTCCCGTTCCCCGCCCCCGACGGACCGCCCCTCATCGCACGCCAAGCCGCCCTACTCCGCAGCGTCGGCGCCGACGACCTCCTCATCTCCGGCCGTCCCAGTGTCGATTACACCACCGCCGTGCCCGATGCCCACGTAGTCACCGATCCCGTTCCCGACGCCGGGCCCATCGCTGGACTCGCCGCAGTCTTCGCCGCCGCCCGCCACCCCTGGGTGCTGGTCATCGCGGTCGATCTGCCCCGCCTCACGACCGACTATCTTCAAAAACTCATTACCAGCGGAGCCGGTCGCGTCGGGGTGGTGCCCAGAGGAAGCCAAGGCTACGAACCGCTGGTCGCACTGTATCCGCGCTGCCTGTTATCGGAAATCCAGTCGGCGTTGGCCAAGGGAGAGAGCCTGAGCCTGCAAAATCTCATCCACACCGGCGTAACGCGCTCGCTCCTCAGTCCGCTCCCCATTCTCCCCGGTGAAACGACCGTATTCACAAACTGGAATACGCAGAACGACGTCGCGAGTTCTTAGCGGTTCCGTCCCGCCCACCTGACCAACCACGTCGTTACTTACTCGATACCGATTAGGGAGAAGTAAGATTTGATGGTGGACTGATGTTCAGCCGTCACCGCTTCGGCAGAGAGCAAATCCTCGATCACGGTCTTAAATTTGGCGGACTCTTTGATCATTCGTAGCTGCTGAGGTTCGCGAGGGAACATCCGCTCCGGAGGAATACGACCAAGGGTCGATTCGATTCGCTCCAACATGGTATTTACCCCGTAGCTGCCGTATCCACCGTTTTTAAAAGACCACAGCAGCTCCCTTTTCACCTTATCATCTTTGGCGTCCCTGATTCGTTTTAAGATTACGAACGGGCCGCCCGACGACACGTAACCGGCAGGATAATACGTTCTCGTGACACGCCGACCGCCGGACTCTGTGGTCGTGGTGGTATACGTTACCCCGTAGTAATACGTGTAATAGGGCCAATTGTTGGGATCTTTGACCGCCTGTTTTAATGCGTCGGACAACTGGCCGAGGCTGAGCATCCCCTCGGCCAACCCCATTCCAAGCGGCTGATCCTTATCCATCGCAACCGCCTTTTCGTAAGCCTGATAGACCTGAGGCTGAGATTGCTTGAGTGCGGCAAGGTCGATCTTCGACCAGGGAATGGTTATCGCCGAGGAATCGGGATTCAAAAGCGCAACCAATCCGCTCGGCTTGGCATCAAACAACGCGGCAAACTCCGCTTCAGTTCCATTGCTGCCCATTATCTTGGTCCCGCCGATCACGGCCAAACTACATAGCTGCAACAGGGCCGCCATGCCTGTGACTCGTTTCGCAACCCGTAAGAATGCAGCCATCATGCATCCAGCGTGATAAGCATGAGAATCGACGCCGCAAGAACCAATAGCTGCAAGAGTTACGAATATAACCAAGCTGATCGGCGAGCGATAAGTTCGCTTGCTCTCCCGTCAAGGGGGTGAGCCACGATAACCCAGTGAACTCTCCCATTCAGGGGCGATTCGAGCCAAGTTGGCGCATCCGTTTTTCAGCAAAAAATGCGTCCACCAGTGATAGTTGACTGTTTATCTAGTTGGAACGTTTCCAGCTAAGTTTAGTCTCATTCTAATAAATCGCCCCCTCGGCGCAGTCGTCGGGAACAGAACTTTTTTAACGCTCAACCCTTCTTACCATCATGCCCGTAAAATCCAAATCCGTGCGCAAGTTTAGCGATGCCACCGAAGTCGAGGTTCTCACCCCCGAAGCGCCTGCGATGGCCGTGGCCGAACTCGATGCGCCTCCTTCTTTTTTGGAAAAAGCCGATCCGGCCCTCGCCCGTGACTATGCTCCGGCTGATCGCAGCAACCTGCAGCTTTATCTCCAAGAGATCGGCAAAACTCCCCTGCTCACCATCGAAGAAGAGGTGAAGCTCGCTCGCCGCATCCGCAAAGGCGACAAAGCCGCCCGCGATCACATGATCTCGGCCAACCTTCGTCTCGTCGTGAAAATCGCGATGGACTACAAGGACTTTGGCCTCCCGCTGCTCGACCTCATTTCCGAGGGCAACATCGGTCTGATCAAAGCGGTCGAGCGTTTCGACCCGCGCAAAGGTGGCAAGCTCTCCACTTACGCCGCGTGGTGGATCAAACAATCCATCAAGCGAGCACTCGCCAACCAATCGAAGACCATCCGCCTGCCCGTGCACTTGGTCGATAAGATCTCCAAGATGCGCAAAAAGGCCATGGCTCTCACCGAAGAACTCGGTCGTGAGCCCACGGACGAAGAGATCGCCATCGAGCTCCAGGTGCCGACCAGCCGCGTCGCCCACTTGAAGTCGGTCAGCGTGCGGCCGGCGTCACTCGACGCGCCCATCGGTGACGATGGCGATTCGGGAACGTTCGGTGAGATCGTCGGCGACGACAACGCCACCAGCCCCTTCGACTCACTGCGCGAGAAGACCCGCAACTCCGATCTGTATGCGATGATCTCATCGCTCGAACCGCGTGAGGCCGAGATCATCAAATACCGCTTCGGTCTCGATGGTCGCGACGAACTCACGCTCGAAGAAGTCGGTGCGAAGTTCAAGGTGACGCGCGAACGCGTGCGTCAGCTGCAAAACATCGCTCTCTCCAAGATGCGCAAGGCGATGGCCAGCCACGAGCACCAGCGTTCGGCCGAAGAGATCGAATTAGATGACCAAGTCCGCGCCCGCCACGAAGTCATCCGCGAATTCATGACCTCCAAGTCATCGACCGCGTCTTTAGAAGCCGATCAGCGAAATTAAACACCACCCGCCCGTTCCCCTGTTCCGTCCCGGTTGGGTCGAACAAATCGACAGCCGCCCGCCCGAAAGCGAGGCGGCTTTCTTATGCGACAAAAGCCCGGTGCTTATTCCGGAGCGCGCGGACAACACTTACACGCGGCTGGACAAAGATTTTGTTTGCAGGCCGGAAAAACGGCCGCTTCTTTCCTCAG
Organism: uncultured Opitutaceae bacterium; assembly: GCA_967755175.1. Taxonomy (GTDB): domain Bacteria; phylum Verrucomicrobiota; class Verrucomicrobiia; order Opitutales; family Opitutaceae; genus Rariglobus. The sequence goes on from CBRAFO010000005.1 coordinate 22,645, forward strand.
CCCTGCTCTTCGGAGCGGTGAAAAATGAATCGGCGGGACGTAGCTTAGCCTGGTAGAGCGCTACATTCGGGTTGTAGAGGTCGAGAGTTCGAATCTCTCCGTCCCGACCATTTTTCAAGGGGGACGGGCCAGACGAGAATCGCCAAACCGTTCAACCTCCGAACCATTTGCCGCAAGCGGGGTCAACGGGTGGACCACTGCCGATCATCATCGCAAGTAACCTCGACTTACTACGTCACCATGGGCCTCACCATCCATTACCGTCTTTGTCCTCAAACGCCGTGCGATCAAGCCGGAGCCCGTCACCTCGTTTTCGAGGCCCGCCGTCGCACCGTGCGCCTGCTAAAACGCCGGGGATTCGGGACCGTCTCACCGATTGAGAGCGCTGATCCCGACAACCCTTGGCTGACCCAATCGGTGCTGCGGCGCCAAGGCCCCGATACCTTCGGCTACGCCGTGCCTCCGATTGAAGGTTGGGCGTTTGCCGTTCATCCCGGACCCGACTGTGAGTCGATCACCTTGGGCTTATGCCGCTATCCCGCATCGATTGTTCACGATGCTCGTCGCATGAAGACTCCGCATCCGGGATGGAATCTACAGAGCTTCTGCAAAACCCAATACGCCAGCCTCCACGGGTGGGATGAGTTTTACCGGTGTCATCGGCTCGTGATCGACGTTCTCCTCATCTGGCAACGTCTCGGCGTGGACGTAAACATCACCGACGAAACCGACTATTGGCCCGGTCGCGATGAGGTCGCGCTTCGGGAAAATCTAAACCAGATGAACCGCATCGTCGCCGGACTCGGTGGCGCGCTCAAAGACGCAGCCGATGAAGGTGGTCCGACCATCCAATCGCCGATCTTCGCCCACCCGCAATTTGAACTACTCGAAGCCGAAGGAATGACCGCCCACGGCTCCGCCATCCAGCAAACCGTGGATGCCATCACTCGCGATTAGCCTCGCGCCAGCTAGAACACGAACGGATTAAACGTGCGTTCGTTTTGAATCGTAGTGAGCGGCCCGTGCCCAGGCGCGACGGCCGTCTCCGATGGCAATTCGAGCAACCGCTTGACGTGTTTTTTGAGACGCTCGCTACAAAAATACGCGCCTCCGATTGAGCCCGCGAACAGGGTGTCGCCTGATATGAGCACCGACCGGCCTGCGGATACGCCCGCCGCCCGCACCACGTAGCAATTGTGCGCCTCGGCGTGGCCGGGCGTCGCCAACGTCTCGACCTCAAACATCCCGAAAGTTGTGCGGCTCCCCTCGGTGAGTGCCGTTGCTCCGGGAATCTTCGCGCCCACCGGCCCAAACACCGGCACCGGCCCGAACCGCTCTTGGATGTCGCCCAAGCCCGCCAAGTGCTCCGTTTCGGGATGTGTGATGAAAACCGCGTCAAGACCCCGTATTCCCGCGGGCCATACACGGCGCAGCGCCGCGGCATCGGCCCCGGTGTCGAACAGCACTCCGCGTCGCGCCCCGCAATCCGCGACGATGTAGGCGTTGGCCACGCCGATCCCGTGCGGGGTGCGCAAGGGATAGAGGCAGAACGGCAGTCCGCCGATGGCCGGGAGCGGATACCGCCCCGAAGCCAGTGCGGAGAGCCCGACTTCGTTCAGGCCAAGCTCGGTGGCCAGACGGCGCAGTTCGACGGGCGTGAAATCATAACGATAATCGAACGCATCATGGATTTTTTCCGATGGCACACCGGCGCGCGTCGCGAGTTCACCCTCGCCCAAGTCAGCGCAACGCATCGCCTTTTCGAGCACATCGCCGAGCTCGTCTTCCAAAGGTGCGTGTTCGATGACCATAAAAACCAAGCTATGCACGCAAACGAGGGGCGCGGCAAAAATGTTTTTGTTTTTTGGCATCTCCCCGCGCAGCGTCGCCTCTTTCTATGGATTCACAGCAACAGGAAGTGCTCGATATTTTCACCCGCACGAAAGCGCTGCTCACCGGCCATTTCGTCCTGCGTTCCGGCCTCCACAGCGGCCACTATTTCCAATGCGCACAGGTCTGCCAGCGCATGGACGCCGTCACGCGCCTGACCGAGCTGCTCATGCCGCGCTTGAACGAACTCAAGTTCACCACCGTGCTCGCTCCTGCAATGGGTGGCCTGGTGATCGGCCAGGAGGTTGCACGTCAGACAGGTGCGCGCTATGTTTTCGCCGAGAAGGAGAATGATCGTCTGGTGCTGCGTCGCGGCTTCAAGTTCGCGCCCGGCGAGGGCGTCTTGATTGTCGAGGATGTGGTCACGCGCGGTGGTCGCGTGTTGGAGTGCATCGACATCGTCAAACAAGGCGGTGGCGTGCCAGTGGCGGTCGCCATGCTGGTGGATCGCAGCGCGGGCACCATGCGCTTCGAGATCCCTGCGATTTCGCTCTTGGAGCTGAGCTTCCCGACCTACCCCGCCGATCAGGTGCCGGCGGCGCTCGCCGCGATCCCGGTCGAAAAACCCGGCAGCTGATTAAGTGGCACAGGCATTCCTGCCTGTGGGTTTGGATGAACTCGGAGCCGGAGCACAGACAGGAATGTCTGTGCCGCCCGGACGCAAAAAAAGCCGCCGGATTTTCTCCGGCGGCTTTTTTGCGCTTCTTAACCGTGATTGATTAGACCGCGGGCGCGGAGGGCTTCGGGGCCGCCGCAGGCACGAGGCCGCCGGTGCCAACCTTGTGGAAGGTCGCGTCGGTGGGGAGGATCACACGTTCACAGAAGTCGCCGAACTGTTCACCGTCGTTGCGCTCCTTGGCGTAGCGCTTGATCACGGGTTCGAGAAGCGTGACCGCATCCTCGATGGTGATGCTCGGCGAAACCAGGCGGTTGAGGCGCGTGCCGTTGTAAGCGGCGCCGAGGTAAAGCGCGTATTTATTGGGCGCTTTGCCCACGAAGCCGATTTCAGCGAGATACGGACGGGCACAGCCGTTCGGGCAACCGGTCACGCGGAGGCTGATCGCGTCCTCGTGCAGGCCGGCCTCGTCGAAGACGGTCTCGAAACGGGCGAGGATGTCGGGCAACGCGCGTTCGCTTTCGGCAAGAGCGAGGCCGCAGGTGGGCAGCGACACGCAGGAGAGCGCGTTGAGGCGCAGGCCGGAGCGGGCGTTTTCTTTGTCCAAGCCGTAACGGGCAAGGATGGCATCGATCACGGGCTTCTCCTTTTCGCTCACGCCAGAAATGGTGACGTTCTGCGAGGGAGTGAGGCGGAAATCGCCGCGGTGCATCTGGGCGATTTCGCGGAGCGCGGTCTTCATCGGCCAGCCGGCGCGGTCAACGATGCGGCCGGAGAGAATGTGCAGGCCGTAGAACCAGCTGCCGTCGGCATTCTGGTGCCAGCCGTGCGGGTCTTGAATGGTCTTGAACGTGATGGCGCGGGCAGGCGCGAAGGCGACACCACTGCGCTGCTCGACCTGGGCCTTGAACCAGGCGATGCCGCGGTCCTCGATGGTGTATTTGAGGCGGGCGTGCTTGCGGTTGGTGCGATCACCAAAATCGCGCTGGGTCGTGAGGACGGCCTCGCCGATTTTGTTAACGAGATCGCGGGTGATGAAGCCGAGGGAGTCGGCCAGACGCGGGAAGGTTTCCTCGTTGCCATGGCTCATGCCGAGGCCGCCGCCAACGGTGACGTTGTAACCGAGAAGTTTGCCGTCCTCGATGATCGCGATGAAGCCGAGGTCTTGGGAGTAAACGTCCACGTCGTTGGTGGGCGGAACCGCGAAGCCGGTCTTGAATTTGCGCGGTAGGTAGGTCGAACCATACATGGGTTCGGACTCGGGTTCGCCGCCGGCGACGAGCTCTTCGTCGAGCCAGATCTCGTGGTAGGCGCGGGTCTTCGGAAGGGCGTAATCGCTCCAGTTTTTGGCGTCTTGATAAACCTGCTCAAGGGCGGGCGACTGCTCGGGGTTGACCGGGGCCATGACGTTGCGGTTCACGTCGCCGCATGCCGCGATGGAATCGAGGAGCACCTTGTGCATTTCCTGGATGAGGGGCTTCATGTTGCCCTTCAAAACGCCGTGGAACTGGAAGGTCTGGCGCGTCGTGATGCGAAGCGACGGGTTGGAGAGCTTGCCTGCCAACTCGTCGAGGGCGAGCCACTGCTGGGGCGTGGCCTTGCCGCCGGGAAGGCGGACGCGGATCATGAAAGAGTGGGCCTTGTCCTTGCCGGCCTTACGCAAGGCGATGCGCTGGTCGCGGTCATCCTGTTGGTAGAGGCCGTGAAACTTGGTGAGCTGCTCGCTATCGGCGGAGACCGTGGCGGTGGAGGTGTCGGCAAATTCCGCCTTGAGGTTGCCGCGCAGGTGGTGCGAGGCGGTCTTGATACCTTCGTTGGCAACGAGGGGCTTGGGAGCAGCAGAATCAGTGGTCATGATGAAGGCAGGAACGTGCCGCGTGAAACGCCCTGCTTCAAGCGGGAAAAGAAGTTTGTTAGGTAAGTTACTTCTAATTGCAGCCGGCGCTCATGGCAGTCACCTCGAAACCAACGTGTTAAATCCCCAAAATGATTTTCGAATTCGGCTCAGGATTACGTCTTTTCAGCCATTCCTGCGCCCATAAATCCCCCGGCGCGTGCCCGTGGCTTCCCCCTGATTTTTAAGTCGACCCAGTTGACCCGCAGAGGCTCAGCGAGTTCGATCCACCTTAGGCCGGTCAAACTGTTTTTCCGCTCAAGGTATGCCGCACCAAACGAGCAAGGGCCTTGGGTGAGCATGGTTTTTGAATAAACTCCATGTCTCCTTCCGCCGCTGCCTGACGGCCCATCACCTCTCGGTTGTAGCCACTCATACAGATCACCTTCAGGTCCGGGTTGGCCACGCGAAGCGTCTTCGCCAGCTCCAGTCCACTCATGGCACCGGGCATCACGATATCCGTAAGCAGCAACTGGATCCGACCGCTGTTCTGCTTCCACATTTCAACACCTTCCATGCCCGTGGAGGCGGTCAGGACGGTGTAACCGTAATTCTGCAAAACCGTAAGCGTGAGGTCGCGCACCAATACATCATCCTCGACCAGCAGGATCGTTTCGGTGCCCCGGCCCGAGTTTTCATCGTCGATCAGCGGCCCGTGCCCGTCACCCGAGGCGACCGATGCCACCGGCAGATAAATATAGAAGATCGTTCCCTTGCCGATGCGGCTCTCGGTTTGAATCCATCCGTGGTGATTTTCCACGATGCCAAACACCATGGCCAAACCCAACCCCGTGCCTTTTCCGAGGCCTTTCGTGGTGAAAAAAGGTTCGAAGATCCTCGGCATGACTTCTGGCGTAATCCCCTCACCCGTGTCGGACACACTCATCCGCACGAAGCAACCGGCACGTTTACCCGGGGAGGATTTCGCCTCCGTCGCGCTGACATTGAGGGACTCCGTCGTTATGAGAACGCGACCGCCCTTCGGCATGGCATCACGGGCGTTCACGACGAGGTTCATCAGAACTTGTTCGATCATCCCTGAGTCCGCCTCGACCTGTGGCAGAGATCGATCGAGCACTAGGCGAAGCTCAATTTGTTCGCCGATCAAGCGGGCAAGCATCCGGGCCGATTCTTCGATCGTGCGATTGAGATCGATCTCCTTGAATTGCATTACCTGCTTACGACTGAAAACGAGCAGTTGGCGGGTCAGATTAGCCGCGCGTTCTCCCGCAGCTTGAATCTGCTCCAATGGCTTCCTGATATCATCTGGGGTGGCCGCGCTCGCCAGCGTGAGCGACGCGTAACCGTTGATCACCGTAAGCAGGTTATTGAAATCGTGGGCAATGCCGCCAGCGAGCTGGCCGACCGCCTCCATCTTTTGGGATTGGAGCAGCTGTTGCTGGAGGAGTTTGCGCTCAGTGATGTCCGTGGACACCCCGACTGCGTGAGCTGCGCCGCTCGAATCAACGGAGGGATAAGCCCGAGTTTCGACCCAACGCACGGTCCCGTCGGGACGGCGAATGCGATACTCGATACGCACTTCGCCGCCCAAGGACAGCGTGGCGAACGCCTTGAGCACGCGATCACGTTCTTCGTCTATGATCGACGCCACCCAGGCATCAGGCTCTTCGTGAAAATTCACCACCGAACGCCCCCAGATATGGACGCACCCCGGGCTCACGTAGAGCAGCCGAGTTCCGTCTGAAGACGAAATCCAAAAAACATCACGAATGTTCTCCGCCATCTCGCGGAACCGCGTCTCGCTCTCGCGCAACGCAATCTCGGCCTGACGCCGGCGAACGCTTTCACGTGCGGCGCGCGTGGCCCGCTCCACTGCGGCGGGTAGTCGCGAGAGGTTGTGCTTAAGCACGTAATCGGTCGCGCCGCCCTTAAGGCTGTCCACGGCCCTCTCCTCGCCAATCGTGCCGGACACAAAAATATACGGAACCTCCGGGTAGTGCTTTTTGGCAAAGGCCAATGCCTCCGTGCCACTGAAACCGGGAAGAGTGAAGTCCGACAGGATCAGATGCGGATGAGATCGGGCCAGCGCGGAATCAAACTCTTCAAGATTCTCCGCGTAAGTAATCTCACACGAGATTCCGCCCTTCAGAAGCGCACGACGCACAAACTCGCGGTCGTGGCGATTGTCCTCGAGATGAACCACACTCAGGGGTGCGCGATCATCGTCACCTGGCCGGGAAGAGGGATTCATAATATGTGGCCCCCACCAATCGCCACGCAGGTGAAAATGCCTAGATCAGACCGCAACTCGACAACAAAATATGCACAGTGAGGGGTATTCCCTGAGACAAAGCGGGAATTGCGTAACGAATTAATGAAAATCAGCCCGTTTTATTCATTAGGCACATCAAGTCGGTTCCTCGGATGGCGGAGTCTCGACCGTCTCTTGGCGCACGAGGACAGCGGTGTTCTTAGGTTTTAGCGGCTGACCATGCCGTTCACAAAGAGCGCGGGTAAACTCAGCTCCGTAAAAAAGAATGGCACACGAATAATAAACCCAAACAAGCAACGCCACGAGTGAACCCGCGGTGCCATAGACAGAGGCCACATCGGAATACTTTATATAGAGCGCGATCACCAGCCGCCCGATGCTAAAAAGCACGGCGGTCACAAATGCTCCGCGCCAGATGTCGCGCCAACGCACACGAACATCGGGCAAAATTTTAAACATCAGCGCGAACAAGAGGGTTATCACCGCGAGGGAAATTAGAAGTTCAGCGCCTTGCAGCACCACTGCCGGCAAAGAAATGCTCTTTTCCACAACCTGCGCGAATGACGTGAGCGCCGTCGTAAGGATCAGTGAGACGAGGAGGAGAAACCCGACAGTTACCACCATCGCAAACGAGATCAGGCGCTGCATCACCAGCACCAGCCAGCCGGCGCGATCAGGCTTGGTCTTAACACTCCAAATCCCGTTTAGCGCGTCCTGCAGTTGGGCGAAAACCGTCGTGGCACCGATGATCAACATGACAACGTTGATCACCGTGGAGGCCCAACCATGGCTCTGCGGCTTGGCCTCTTCCACCGTGTGCTGAATCATTTCAGCGCTGCTTTTGCCCACGAGACTGGACACTTGCGCGGTGAACTGCCGTGAAGCCACCTCTTGTCCAAAAAAGAAGCCGACGATCCCGAGCACGATGATCGTGATCGGAGCGAGGGAAAAGAGGGTGTAGAAACTGACCGCTGCCGAATGCGCAAACGCGCCGTCCGCATTCCAGTTCTTCGCGGCTTTGATCCAAATCGCAGCCCAGTCCGGCAGGCGTTGTTTACTCATGAAGCAGTGGGGTAATCGCCAAGACCAGACAGCCACCATAGTATCCGGTGCGACAACCATCCGGGCACGTTGCCGATATCGCGCCCTCGGAGATTTTATTCGGAAATTCCCCGGGGCACGGGCTGCTCCCTCGGCGGTCAACGGGAGCATGAACATCCCCGAAAACCTCGATTCGAAGCTGATCATGCAGGGCGTTCACATCGAACTCACGGAGGCGTTGCAAAACGCGATCCGCGAAAAGTTCGCCGTCCTGCTTCGTCACAATGAGTTCATCGTGCGCATCAACGTCCGGCTACATCAGGATCAGGAGCTAGGCCGTGATCATCATTACCATGCCACCGCACAGATCGAGATCGGCGGCCCCGACTTGGTGGCCACGGCCGAAGGCAAGGACGCCTATTCAGTGTTGGATGAGCTCGTGGAGAGACTCGATCACTTGATTGAACGTCGCCATGGACGCCGCAAGGAACGCCGGAATCATCCGCACGATATCGACCTCGGTTCCAACATTCCGAAGACAGACTAGACCGATCATAAGAAGCTAGGGAAGGAACAGAGAACGATAAATGATCACGCGTTTGGCTCACGCTTTCGGTCGCCGCAAACCGGCGAAACACCAAGCCAGCACGAACCCAAGTTCGACCACGGCATCGAAGAGATAGCTCCGCGTTGTGCGAGGTTGGAATACGCAATAGACGTCCACAACCGTCAGAGCGGCCGCTTGCAGAGCGCCTAGCAGCATGATCTCACGAGTAATGCGCCCCGCACGTGTGGCTAGGATCAACACCACACCCGTGATCGCCAGCAAAAGACCGACTGTCTGAGCCAACCAGAAATCCGCCTTACGACCGGTCACCTCCTGAAAGCTGTCGCCCGAGAAGATCGGCCATAGGCCCGATACGAGATAGAACCAACCTTGTGCCCTCGCGGTGAAGCGGAGCACACCGATCCCGGACGACGCCTTCGTATCTGTCACGGCGATGATCGCGGCGTGATGCCACGCTAAATGTGTGCCGATGAAAAGCAGCGCATCAAACCTCTGCCTGATCGGCGGTCGCAGCCTTCGTATTCACCCGGCTTTCGGCGGCGCGAGTCAGTTTTTCGTCTGCCGAGAATTCCTCTTTCAATGTCTGTTCAAGGAGGCGATCGGCATCTTTGTAACCCAATTCTCGCGCAAAGCTGCGCACGCTTCCGTAGCCGGCGATTTCGTAGTGCTCGATTTTTTGAGCGGCCACGATGAGCGCCGCGTCGAGAACCTCGGGGTCGGCCTCCTCTTGGATGGTTTCGCGCGCCTCGGCCAGAAGCCCCTGCATGGCCTTGCAGCTCCGCCCCGCGAAGGAAACACCGAGAGCACTGAACAATTGGTCTAGGCGTTCGATCTGTGTGGTCGTTTCTTTGAGGTGCTCATCGAAGAGTTTGCGCAGTGGGGCTCCGTTGGCGGCTTGCGACATTAACGGAAGGGCGGTGGCGATTTGTTGTTCCGCGTCATAGAGGTCGCGGAGTTCGTAGATAAACAGGTCGTGAAGAGTATCGAGTGCCATGGGATAAGGAGTTGAGGGTTGATAAAACCGGCGCTGAAAACGCGCCTATGGATTTATCGGTTTAGTCAATCTCACGGGCTAAAAGTGGCTGGGGCAGTTCCCCAAAACCGGCACGCAGAATCGCCCCATGGACAAGCGTTGCGGGCCGAAACGTAGGAGCCTGCTCGCAGGCGATTCGGGAGACATGCACCCGTGTTTAACGTAGTCGCACGCTGTTCATCGCCTGCAAGCAGGCTCCTACGTTTCGAGCACAAAAAAGGCCGGCCCAGATAGGCCGGCCTTTCGAAGGAGTTCCGCGCGACTCGCTCAGTAGCGATAGTGATCGGGCTTGTAGGGGCCGTTCACGGACACGCCCAGATATTCGGCCTGGTCCTTGGACAGTGTGGTGAGCTTGGCACCAATCTTTTCCAGATGGAGACGGGCAACTTCTTCGTCGAGGTGCTTGGGCAGGCGATAAACGCCCACCTTGTAAGTATCCTTGTTCTTCCAGAGATCGAGTTGGGCGAGCGTCTGGTTGGTGAAGGAGTTCGACATCACGAACGACGGATGGCCGGTGGCGCAGCCAAGGTTCACGAGACGACCTTCGGCGAGCAGGTAGATGCTGTTGCCCTTCGGGAAGGTGAACAGGTCGTATTGCGGCTTGATGGTGACGCGCTTCACACCCTTGGCCTTGTAGAGGCGGTCGACCTGGATCTCGTTATCGAAGTGGCCAATGTTACAGACGATGGCCTGATCCTTCATCTTCTGCATGTGCTCCAGCGTGATGACGTCGCGGTTGCCGGTGGTGGTCACGTAGATGTCGGCCACTCCGAGGGTGCTTTCAACGGTGTTGACCTCGAAGCCTTCCATCGCGGCCTGCAGGGCATTGATGGGATCGACCTCCGTAACGATCACGCGGGCGCCAAAGCCCTTGAGCGAAAACGCGGAGCCTTTACCCACGTCGCCGTAGCCGCACACGCAGGCAACCTTGCCGGCGATCATGACGTCGGTGGCGCGCTTGAGACCGTCGGCGAGGGACTCGCGGCAGCCATAGAGATTATCGAACTTCGACTTCGTGACGGAATCGTTCACGTTGATCGCAGGAACCAGCAGCTTGCCCTTCTCGTGGAGCTGGTAGAGGCGGTGAACACCCGTGGTGGTCTCCTCGGAAACGCCGCGCCATTCCTTTACCATCGCGGTGAAAATACCCTTCTGGGTTTTGCCGATCTTCTTGAGAAGGTTTTTGATGACCTGCTCTTCGTGGGAGGACGAGGCGGTCTTCACCCAGTCGCTGCCGTGCTCCATTTCGTAACCCTTGTGAAGGAGCAGCGTGACATCGCCACCGTCGTCAACGACGAGTTGCGGGCCCTTGTCGTCGGGGAAACTGACCGCCTTCCAAGTGAGGTCCCAATATTCTTCGAGAGTCTCACCCTTCCATGCGAAAACAGGCACGCCGGATTTCGCGATCGCGGCGGCGGCATGGTCCTGGGTCGAGAAGATGTTGCACGAGGCCCAGCGAACGTCAGCACCGAGGGCGACAAGCGTCTCGATGAGCACGGCGGTCTGGATCGTCATGTGCAACGAGCCGGTGATACGAACGCCCTTCAGGGGCTTTTGCTTGCCGAACTTTTTGCGCAGAGAGACGAGGCCGGGCATCTCGTGCTCGGCGACGTTGAGTTCCTTGCGTCCCCACTCGGCGAGACCGATGTCACGCACGATGAAGTCCTGGCCCTTGGGAACGTTTTTAAGAAGAGAAACGGATGACATGAATAAAGGATGTAGAGCTGTCGTGGATTTAAGGATACGCAGGGGGCGGGATTACTTCACCGCGGCCTTGAGGGCGGCCACCTTGTTGGTTTCCTCCCAAGGCAGACCGGTCTTGCCGAAGTGGCCGTAGTTGGTCGTCTCGCGATAAATGGGCTGGAGCAGATTGAGCTGCTTGACGATATCGGCGGGCTTGAAACTGAAGACCTTCTGAATGGCGTCGGTGATCTTCTCGTCGGAGATCGTGCCGGTGCCGAAAGTGTTTACGTAAACGCTCACGGGATTCGGATGGCCGATCGCGTAGGCGAACTGAACCTCGACCTGCTTGGCGAGACCGGCGGCAACGATGTTTTTGGCAACCCAGCGCCCCATGTAGGCGGCCGAACGGTCAACCTTGGACGGATCCTTGCCGGAAAAAGCGCCGCCGCCGTGACGGCCCCAGCCACCGTAGGAATCGACGATGATCTTGCGTCCCGTGAGGCCGGAATCGCCTTGCGGACCACCAATGACGAATTTGCCGGTGGGGTTGATGAGGAACTCGGTATTCTTATTGAGGAGCTTCGCGGGAAGGACCTTTTTGATGACGTTTTTGATGAGGAACGACTCGATTTCGGCGTGCGAAACATCCGCGGTATGCTGGGTGGAGATGACGACGTTCACGATCTCAGTGGCGACACCGTCCACATAGCGCACGGACACCTGAGACTTGGCATCCGGACGGAGCCACTTGACCTTGCCGCTCTTGCGAATGCGAGTGAGTTCGCGACCAAGGCGGTGGGCGTAAATGATGGGAGCAGGCATCAACTCCTCGGTCTCATCGGAGGCGAAGCCGAACATAAGACCCTGATCGCCCGCACCCTGTTCAGCTGTCTTCTTGCCGGCAGCCTTCTTGGCGTCCACGCCTTGCGCGATATCCGCGGACTGAGCCGTAAGGTAGTTATTAATGAATACGGTGTCAGCGTGAAACACGTCATCGTCGTTCACATAACCGATATGGCGAATCGCGTCGCGAATGACCTTGTCGACATTGAAAGCCTCGTCGATGGGCTTCGTCTTGCCGGTCTTCTTGTCCTGCAGTTTCGGGATCGTGATCTCGCCGCCCACCACGACCATGTTGGATTTCACGAACGTCTCGCAGGCGACGCGCGAGTTTTTATCGATCGCAAGGCAGGCGTCGAGAATGCTGTCGGAAATGAGGTCGGCAACCTTGTCAGGATGCCCCTCGCCCACGGACTCGGAGGAAAACACGAATGAGTTGGCCATAAGAATTGGTGCGCAAACGGAAGCAGCCCCAACACCACGCAGCAAGGCCAATATCAACATATGCGCATGCCATGATATGTAATAAGCACCCCATTCAATTCTAGCTCTGCAGACAGTGCGCGCATCACCTCAAAGCTTGCCGCTTTCGGGAGAGACGACATCCATAATGCCTGCATGCCTTCCCCCACTGAGTCCGACGTGGTTGAACTTAAAGGACTCAAGATTCTTGTGGTGGATGACGACCGGCTGAACCGGCGTATTCTGAGAGGAATCCTGCAGCACGAAGGGTATATCCTTGCCGAGGCGGATTCAGCCGAGTCCGCACTGGTAAAATACAACGAGTTCAACCCGCACCTCGTCTTATTCGACGTGGTTTTACCCGGGATCAGCGGCTTTGACGCATGTCGTGAATTGCGCAAACGACACGGAGCGCAGGCCGCGCCCGTAATGTTCATTACCGCCAAACAAGAGTCCGACGATGTCGTGGAGGGCTTCAGCGCAGGTGGCGTCGATTATGTGCTGAAGCCTTTCCGTCAAAAAGAGGTCGTAGCGCGCATTCGCACTCACATGCAGATGCGTCTGCTAATCGATCAGCAGCACACCCTCGTTGATCAACTCAGTCGGGCCAACGCTGCCAAGAACAAGTTCCTCGGCATGGCCGCGCACGACCTGCGAAATCCCCTCGCTTCCATCCGAGGCCTTGCAGAATTTTTGAGTGACGGCTCGGTCGGCCCGCTGACACCCGATCAACTTGAATTGATCAGTTTGATCCATCAGGCCAGCCAAGGCATGGTAACGTTGGTAAATGACCTGCTCGATGTGGCCACCATCGAATCTGGCGAACTGAAACTCCAAACCGCACCCGTATCACTGGCCGAATTGATCGAGAAATCCATCACGCTCAACGCGCTCGAATCCACCCGTAAACGCACCCACATCGTTTTCGTAGAACGAGTCGCGGCGCCCCCGATCATCCTCGATGCCGACAAAACCCGTCAGGTCATCGACAATCTCCTGAGTAACGCTATCAAATACTCGCCTCCCGGATCAACGGTGCGAGTTGCGCTGAGCCTTATGCCCGATGGCACCCAAGTCATCCATGTTCGCGATCAAGGCCCCGGTATACCCGACAATGAACGAGACCGGCTTTTCAAGGATTTCGGTCGCCTATCTGCCCGGCCCACGGGAGGGGAAAAATCCACCGGGCTGGGACTCGCCATCTGCCGAAAAATTGTCGACGCTCACCGTGGCACTATCCTTGCTGAAAACCACCCCGCCGGTGGCTGTGAATTTCGAGTCCTCCTCCCCTCATTCTCCCCATGACGTTCACAGGAAAAGCCCTTATCATTGATGACGAAGCCCACGTCCGAAAATACATCGGCCTCATCCTTCGCTCTATTGGTGCGACCGCGATCATCGAAGCTCCAGACGGAGCCGCAGGGTTCGCCGCTTATCAGCAGGAGCAACCCAATCTCGTCCTCCTCGATGTCAACATGCCTGGTCAGGACGGAATAGAAACCCTCAAGCAGATCCGCGCATTTGATGCCGACGCTTCGATCATCATGCTCACGTCTCTATCCAACCGGAAAACGATAGAAGAGGCAGTCGAGGGCGGTGCGTTGCACTACATCCGTAAAGACACGCCGCGCGCCGAACTGATTGACTTGCTCAAGGAACTCCTAGCGGAAGATACGGATCAGAGTGCGACTGGCTGAGCCAAATACATTTTCACATGCGCACACACCCAAGTTCCGCATCCGACCATTCGCCTCACGCCACCCCGGATATCCCGCTTTTGCGCGAAGTCCGCTACGCCCTTCCAGAGTTACTCGCAGAACTGCAGTTCGAGCGAACCAGCGGTGCATTTTCACAAGAAAAGCTCCATCAGATCGAAATCGGAAAGCTTTTCCAAAACCGGAGAAAACGCCGTGGAAAAACCTCCTCGTAAACCGCCTCTTGCCGCCCAAATTCGTGGGCTCCCGCATTTCGACTTCGAACCCGAACTTGTCGTGCTTGAGCAAAAGCACGGAAATGGAGTCGGCCTTCTTGAGGCCCTCGTCGATAGCAGGCTAATCGGCAAGGATGTTGCCTGTCGGTTTTATGCCGACTTCCTCGGCTTCGCCTATGTAGATCCCTTCGCATCCCTCATCACCGAAGAGGCACTTGCGGCCATCCCGTCGGAGATCGCAAAAAAAGTCCGAGGAATCGGACTTTACATCATTGATGGCGTGCTCACAGCAGCCTTTGTCACGCCGGAAGATGCAAGCCTGGTCAAACGACTCAGCCTCATCGTGCAGATGCCCGTGAGCCCCGTGTTTGCGCTGCCACGCGACATCGATGATGCAATTCTCATCCAGTATTCAAACGAGAAAAATATTGAGGAAACCCTCAACGAACTCGGCGCCTCCACGATTTTCAACAATCCGGATCTTCCTGACTCCGAATCGTTGGTGAAGGTTCTGGACGATATTATTTACTACGCCATCCGGGAGCGCGCGACAGACATCCACATTGAGTCACAGGAAGAACAGTGCCGCGTCCGCTTCCGCATCGACGGATTGCTGCGCGAAGTCCTCACCTATTCCCGTAAGCTTCATCGCTCATTCATCGCTCGGATTAAGATACTCAGTAATCTGAACATCGCCGAGACGCGCTTTCCGCAGGACGGTCGCTTCTCTATTCCGATGGGCACGACCACCGCCAACTTCCGAATCTCCACGATTCCTTCGCAACACGGCGAAAAAGCGGTCATCCGCCTTCTCACGATGAGTGGCAAGAAGTCGATGCTCACGCTCGATAAGATGATGATGTCGCAGACGATTCTCGCACCCTTTCGCCGCCTGATTGAGAACCCCAACGGCATCATCTTCGTGACCGGTCCCACCGGCTCGGGCAAGACCACCACACTTTATTCCGCGCTGCACGAGATCAACCAGCCAGGCACCAACATCTCGACGATCGAAGATCCCATTGAAATTCAGCTCCCTGGCATTACCCAGACGCAGGTCAACAATCACATTGACCTCAAATTCGCCACCGTTCTACGCGCCCTGCTCCGCCAAGACCCCGATGTGATTCTGATCGGTGAGATCCGCGATTTCGAAACCGCCAAGATCGCCGCCGAGGCCGCGCTTACCGGACATCTCGTATTCGCAACCCTCCACACCAACACTGCCGCCCAAGCCATCGTCCGTCTGATCGAAATCGGCGTCGAACCCTACATGGTGGCGCCTTCAATCATCGGCGTGCTCGCCCAGCGCCTCGCCGCGCGTATTTGCGAAAACTGCAAGGAACCCTATTACCCGCCTCGTGAAGTGCTCCAAAAATACTTCAAAGACGAAGGACTGACTGATGTTCCGTTTTACCGCGGCCGAGGCTGCAATGCATGTCGAGGCACCGGCTACAAAGGACGCGTCGCTTTTCACGAGCTGGTGCTCATCACCGAGGAAATTCGCACGCTCATCACCAACCGGGCCAGCGTGCAGCAAATTACCGCAGCCG
Organism: uncultured Opitutaceae bacterium; assembly: GCA_967755175.1. GTDB lineage: Bacteria > Verrucomicrobiota > Verrucomicrobiia > Opitutales > Opitutaceae > Rariglobus. The sequence continues at coordinate 38,388 of CBRAFO010000005.1, forward strand.
CCGCCAAAGTTGGCTATAAGCCGATGCGCTATGACGGCCTGAAAAAAGTCCTCCTTGGTTTAACCACCATTGAGGAAATCGAGGCCAATACCTCGTTCGAATGGGCGACCTGACGGTGAGCAAGTGCCTCACGTGTTTCCGTCCGCATTAAGTGGATGTAAACAACCCAATCAGCGATGATCTCTCGTGTTTTGTGATTTGCCTTTAATCACCTGTGCACAAGCCTCTTGCCATGTCCCTCCTCCCCACCGTTGATCCCGAGGCGATTGCCAATTTACGCGCATTGAGCCCCGACGACGGCGACGTATTCCTGAAGGAAATCCTCAATATTTTCATCGAGGATACGCCTACGCGCATCGCCGAACTCCATAGCAGCCGAGCTTCGGGCAACGTCGCTGATTTTGTGCGGGCCGCACACAGTATTAAGGGCAGCTCCAGCAATGTTGGAGCAAGTCAGCTACGTGAAATCGCTGAGCGATTAGAACATCACGCACGACACAGCGGTCTCATCGAAGTCGCAGACCAAGTGGCCGAGCTGGAGGCATCGTTTCTTCGCGTAAACGATGCGCTTAAAAAAATCATCACCAACTGAGTCTGGCAGGCTAAGCCCCAAAGCACTCGCATCGATACGGCACTCCAGCGTTCGCTTTCGCCAGCCGCTGGAGCGCGGAACAGGTTCGGCCTTGGCCGCCCGCCTCAGCGATAAAGAGCCGTGGTCGGTGCCGTAGTCAGCACGTTGTATTGGCGCATGGCCAGCCGCCACCATTCGGCGAGCGCCGAACTCGGTTGCTTCCACAATTCCTCGTGAAGCCAGATCATCGATTCGGCATCCAAGAGCAGCGCCAGTGTTTCTTTGGTGGTGAGCTGCCCTGGGCCCTCGCTCAACAAGCGATGGCGCAACAATGAAAACCAATCGCGGGACTCTTCGCTGGGACGACGATGCCGCAGCATCGCCACATGAACTGCATTGATGTAAGGATCCAAGACAGCCTGCAGCAGTCCGTAATCGTTTCGTAAGGCCTCAATCGGCCGCATCTGCTTGTAGCATGCAGCCAAGTTTTGAGTCAGACGACTGAGCTCGTGAGGCGGCTGGGTTTCCTCCGGAGTAAGGAAAATACCGATTCGCCGCGCATGTGAACCGAGCGAACCTTTGCTCAACGTGATCGAAACGGGAATCGAGAAGACGAGGCCTGCCAACACGGGGCTCAACCACCAGAAAAAAGCCGGCAACAGAATGAATGACGATACGCCCCACACCAAGCCGAAGAAAGTCTGTCCGCCATGCGTGATGATCGCCTCTCGCCAATCGGTGCCATCCTCCACTCCGCGGCGCTGTGTTACCCAAGACACGCCTTGGCCGAGCAGGGTGAAAAACACAAATTTGCTATTAAACAACATGTGAACGGGCGCGAGCAATGCGGAGAACAGGATCTCCGCCGCGGTCGATAACACGAGTGATCCGCGTCCACCAAAACGAGCCGCTTCGTCCGACCGCTGTATCACCGTGATCATGCTGATGATCTTGGGAAGAAACAGCAGCAGCATCGTGAACAAAAAGAGCGTCAGTGCTTCGGGCACCTCGACGATCTGCCCAAACATCCGTGTATATCGTTCCATCGCAAGCGCCCCCGTTGCCGGCGCGAGCACTTGGTTAAAGACATGGATCGTGCTGATAACGAGGAACAGGAGCCATAACGGGCACGACACATAGGCCATCACGCCCATGAGCAGATGGAAGCGATTTGCCGGGCGAAATCCTCGCGCGGTGACCAACCAAGCGTGTTGCATATTACCTTGGCACCACCGGCGATCGCGTTTCGCGCTATCGATCAGCGACGGTGGACCCTCCTCGTAAGTGCCTTCGATATCATGCGCGAGCCACACGTGCCAACCGGCCTTGCGCATGAGCGCCGCCTCTACGAAGTCATGGGAGAGGATGCGTCCACCGAACGGTTCGCTGCCCGGCAAATCGGGCAACGCGCAATGGTCGATAAAAGGCTGCACGCGAATGATCGCGTTGTGGCCCCAATAATTAGCATCCTGCTGCTGCCAGTAGTTTAGTCCCGCGAGAAAAATGGGGCTATAGAGCCGGTTCGCGAACTGCTGCATTCGTGCGTAGAGCGACTCACCATAAATAAGGCGGGGGGCAGTCTGAATGAGGCCGGTCTGCGGGTTTTTCTGCATCATCGCGACCAGCTTCACAATCGAGTCGCCGGTCATGATCGAGTCGGCGTCGAGCACCACCATGTAGCGATACCGCTTACCCCATCGACGCAGGAAGTCGGCCACGTTGCCCGCCTTTTTATTAATCTGCTGCCGGCGCTTGCGATAGAATATACGGCCAAAACCGTTGACCTGCTTGCACAACTCAGCCCAAGCGATCTCTTCCTGAATCCACTGGTTCGGCTTGTTGGAATCGCTGAGAATGAAGAAGTCGAAATGCTCGAGCTTCCCCGTCGCTTCGAGAGAGCGATAGATGACGCGCAAACCCTCAAATACCCGGCTGACGTCCTCGTTGAAAACCGGCATCACGATCGCCGTGCTCGCCAGCGGCACATCCTCGCCCTTCCAATCAACACTGCGGGTGATCCGCTGACGATCGCCCCCACGGTTGATCACATAAAAGCCAAGCATTGCAGTGGTAAAGCCCACCGCGATTTGAGCGAAAAGGATTACAAAGAGCACGAGCAGCATCCACTCGAGTCCGTTGATGCCTCCATCGCGCCAGAGCAAATCGGCCATGAACCAGGTAGCCGCACTGGTGAGCAGCAGCACCGTGGAATAAAATAAGGCGCGGCGCCGACGTAGGCGCTCGGGCAGGATGAATTGATGGACAACCGTCCGGGGGGAGTTCATGCGCGTTCAGCGGGTCACGTAAAAAATACCAAAAAGCGCCCCGAGGAACAAAGCCCAGAGGAGCGCGAGCCGCAGCAGCGGCCATTTTTCCATACGCTCAAGTGTCTCGCCCGCCGCCTCGGTGATCGGACCGAGGTCGATTTCACGAGGAACCATGCTCGACACAGCCATGCCTGGACCGGCTTTGATCGAACTGGCACGCATGGCCTCGGCAAAGTCGTCGGGGACCTTGTTTGAAGCAAGAAAAGCATAGGGCCATTTTTGCGGACCATCGCACAGCAACAAGGCTACCCGGCCCTCGATAGCGATGCGGTCATGCGGCATGCCCTTGCTGTTAAGCACCTCGGCAAACCACGCATCCATCATCTGCTCCATTTCCTCGGCAGCCAGAGTCGTCGGATCCAGCGCCGGGTTTATGGCATGGCGATGTGCAGCCCGCTCCAGCACTGCCTGGATGAGACGGCTCTGGTGCAGTCGATTATGAATACGATGCGCACGCAGATAATCCTCGCTGCGCACGTATGCCGCATTCCATGCCTCCATCGTCCCCGTGCGGGGACGAAAAGTCGCTAATTGCGCTTCTACGGATTCCACAGATAGCTCCATGTTTCTGTTAAGATATGCGGCGGCTTTTTCAGGAAGCAACGGAGTTCCACCGGCTTGCCACTACCATCGGGTTTGATTGCAAACGCGACACGCCAACTACCATTAAGCGGGTTCTTTTCCAGGCTTTGATGAACCAAAGTCGCACCTTGGCCTACTGAGACATCCGCCGTGATGTCTGGCAGAAGTTTTTGTTTGCCCAAATAGCTCCCCGTGAAATCGACCCAAAAGCGAACAAGCTCCGGCTCATGCGTAGCCGAACGACCGATACGGGTAGCCGAGACATAACCAGCAGGAGGAGTGCGACCACCTTTGCCTTCGATGAACCAGTGTAGCTTGTATTCTAGATTGAGCGGGGTGCCGATGGGCGGCAGTTGCTTGGGCACCCAGAAGGCGACGATGTTGTCTTGGGTTTCGTTAGGAGTCGGTAGTTCTACCAAGCGCACATCGCCCTCGCCCCATGAACCCATCGGCTCCACCCACACGCTGGGACGTTCGTGATAATGTGCCTCAAGATCTTCGTATGACTCAAACTTCCGGTCGCGTTGCACCACGCCGAAACCCTTGGGATTTTCATCAGCGAACGCGGCAACACGGATCGACTTGGGATTGGTGAGCGGACGCCAGAGCCATTCTCCGGTCCCGCGTTGCAGGAGCAAGCCATCGGAGTCGTGCACTTCCGGGCGCAGATCGTTGTAGTTGTTCGATCCGGCCTCGCCAAACCAGAACATGCTGGTGAGGGGCGCGACACCAAACACGGCCACGTCCTTGCGCCGATAAATCGCAGTCTTAACCTCCATCACGGTCGAAGGGCCGGGCGTGATGATAAAGCGAAACGCGCCGGTGACACTGAGGCTGTCCATCAAAGCGTAAACGGTAATGGAGCCGGCCTTCTCGGTGGGTCGCTCGATCCAGAACTCCTCGAAAACAGGAAACTCTTCGCCGCCTGGCTCGCCGGTATTCAGTGCGAGGCCGCGCGCTGACAACCCGTAACGCATACCCTGCCCCAGCGCGCGGAAGTAGCTCGCGCCCTGAAACACGGCGAGTTCGTCAAAATACTCCGAGCTGTTCAGCGGATAATGGATACGGAAGCCGGTGAACCCCATGTCGCCGGGAATCGAGCCGAGGTCGCGATTGGCTCCAAAGTTAAAGAGATCCTTATCGTAGCTGATCGGCTCAACCTTGCCGTTTTCCACTTCGGACAACTGGATCGTCCGGTTGTAGATGAACCCGGGATGGAAAAATTGGAGTTGGAATGGCAGGCGTTCACGCCGCCACCACGATGAGTCCGGATTAAAACGCACATCGCGATACTGGTCGTAGCTGAGCTTGCGTAGCGACTCGGGCACGCGGCTCTGCCGCTCGGCATACGGTTTGGCCGCGAGAGTCTTCGCGCGATATTGCAGCACCTCGAAATCGAAGGGCACATCGTTCGCCCGCAAAGCGGTGCTAAAAGTAGCCAGAGTGAATCCTAACAGAAGGAGTCGTTTCATTTTTCCAGGAAAAATCCACGTTGTTTATCCGAGATCGTCAACCCGGCGCGTTCCATGACCTTAAGTAAATCTTCCCAAGTCGCGCGTTTAGCCTTGCGCGCAGCCACCGGGCCTGCGGCTTCCTGACGCAAAAGATAGCTGGGGTGGTAGGTGACCAGCACCGGCTTGCCAGCAAACTGCTTCCACTGCCCGCGGACTTCACCGAGGGTCTTAAAGGTGCCGGCACCGAGCAAGCCCTTGGCTGCGGTCGCACCGGCCGCAACGATCAACTCAGGTGCCACGATTTCGATCTGCGCCTGCAGAAATGGCAGACAGAAGGCCATCTCTTCGGGCGTCGGTTCGCGATTGCCGACCTGCTCCATGCCTACAGGTGTCGGCGTTTGCGGACGCCAGTTCATAATGTTCCCGATGTAGACGTCCTCACGCTTCACGCCCATCGCCTGAATCATCTTCGTGAGCAACTGACCCGCCGGTCCGATAAAGGGTTCACCGCGCACTTCTTCCTCCGCGCCCGGGGCTTCGCCGACGAACATGATCTTCGCATCAAGCGAACCGACACCGAGCACGACCTTTTTTCCGGGACGAACATTCGCCACGCACACGGGGTGATTGAGCACCAAATTCTGCAACCATGCCCAGCGCGTTGCTTTATCACCCGCGGGCAACGTCACTACGGGTGGCGGAGGAAGCATTAAGGAGGCGACTTCGGCCTTTGGCTTGGCGGCAGCCGATTGCCGACCAACCGGCGCTGATGATTCGAAAGAGCGCGACACCGTCGGCTTCTCCAAGATCGGCGTGGGCGAGGAGCCGGGTGCAGCGGACTCAGGAGCGATGGATTCGGGTTTGCGTTCTGCGGATGCGCCCGATCGAGACGCGATCACCTTGCGCAACGCCGCCACACTTTCCGCCGACACCGCGACCGACGTGACGCCCGTGGATTTCAGGCGTTTGAGTTCGTCGGTCAGAGCAGTGAGCGCGGCTCGCATGAAAAGGGGTTATGTCCGGTAAGCGACGGCCAGCTTCTCGACATACTTGCCCAGCAAGTCGAACTCCAAATTAACCGGCGAACCCACCCGTTTCTCTCGCAAATTTGTCACATGGATTGTCGTTGGAATGATCCATACCGCGAACGTATCGCCATCGACCTCCGCCACCGTGAGCGAGATGCCATCGATAGTGATGCTCCCCTTATGAATGAGATAACGCCCCTGGCCGGGCGCTGCTTTGACGCGCAAGTAATGATCCGATCCACGTGGCTCGAAAATCTCGATCACGCCCTGTCCGTCGACGTGACCAGTGACGAAGTGTCCGCCGATCTTCCCGCCAAAACGCAACGCGCGTTCCAAATTGACGGCCGCCCCCGGCGCGAGCGCGTGAAAATTCGTGAGCCGACGCGTCTCTTCCAATACGTCGAACCAAACGTGGTGCGCGTCAAACCGAGTGACCGTGAGACAGCAGCCATTCACGGCGATGCTGTCGCCCAACGCGACGTCCTGTAACGCGACGTTAGCCGCAAGTTGGAGTTTCCACGCGTCGGCGCCTTGGGTAAAAGCGACGACGGTGCCTGTTTCTTCAACAATGCCTGTGAACATGAAGGTTTACTTGAGTTTGACGCGCAGCACGGCGGTTTCGCCGTTGCGACTGGTAAGCAGCACGAACTCGGAGCGAGCCGCATCCGCTTCGATTGCCGCCAGCTTTGCGACCGCTTCGGCGTAGGTCTTCACTTCGGTGCCATCGACCTCAAGAATCCAGTCGTCCGGACGGAGCCCGGCAGCGGCGGCCGGACTGCTATTTTTGACGAACTGTGCGATCACGCCTTTGCGTGCGGCGAGTTTTACGCGACGAATGATTCCGTCACCGTAAACGAATTCGCGCGCGGTGAAACCCAGCTTCTCGAAATAGGTGCGGTCCGCTTCACGGATGAGCCGGGGCTGCTCGGCGAGAGGCGCCTTGATCTCCACTCGCTCGGTGCCGCGCAGCACGGTGAGCGCAACGCTGTCGCCCGGTTTGCGCTTACTGAGTTCACGATCCAAGTAGGTCACCACGACGCGGTCGGGTTTGAATCGGGGCAACGGACGCCCATCAATCGCCAGAATGATGTCGCGGTTTTTTAACCCCGCCGCCTCGGCCGGACTGCCTTCAAGGACTTCGCTGACAACACAGCCGGACTGGTTGCCGAGTTTCAAGAACGACGCGACCTCGGGGTCCATCGGCTGCAACCCGTAAGCCCCGAGCCAGCTGATCGGTCGTCCGGAGACATTGGTCGGCACGCGGGCCAGCCAAGGCGTGACCTCGGATGCGAGCTGGAACACACTGCTCTCTTCCACGTTCAGCAACATGACCGGCAGCCCGCGTTCATTGCGTGAAAACTCAAGAAAGGTCTGCCCAAAGCCCGAGATGGTCACACCGGCAAACACCCCGTCGTGATCGAAAGCGGGCAGGCCGGGAGCAGCCAGCTCAGCCAAGGCGATGGCGGTGCGTTCAGGCATGGATTGCACGTGGGAAATACGACTCGCCATGAAATACGGAGCGAAATCCTCATCCTTGCCGCGCAGACCAATGCCCCAGAACTCCTCGCCCAACGCAGGCTCGGCCGCGGCTTCCCGAGCGGCAAACGCCGTCACAGGCACCAGACTCGAACGCAGCTTTTCCTCCACGCGAACAAAGTGCCAGCCGCTCACCGGGTCCTGCCCCAAGTATTCGCCCGTCGCATACTCGCTCACCGGGTGACCGGGCAGGTAAACACGAAAGTCCTTTAACTTTGAAGGCTGGGTGTAGTTGTTGATGGACTGGGGAGGCAGCACGAGCGTGCCGGCGGTGTCGGCAACCAGGGCGAAGGCGATGGTCGGACGACGGTCGAGTTCGCTCTCGGTGAAAAACTCCACGGCGACGACTGACTTCACGCGCTCTTTAAATAATGCAGGAAGATCAGCCGCGCGCGCTCCCGCGCAGGCCAGCAACGCGAGCGCAAAGGACAGGAGGGTGAGGCGAAGGCGAGACGAGTTCATCATGGCTTGAGAATATACAGAGACACGCGGCGGTCGGTTTCCACCTCGACGAGCGTCGGGGCGGGTTTTGCCACGAAGGCATCATACATCGCCTTGGCGGCATCTAACGACGTGATCTGCTCCTGATTGATCTTGGCGATGATATCGCCGCGACTCAGCCCAGCCACCGCGGCGGGAAATCCGGGTTGCACACCGATGACGAGCAACCCGGTGTCGTCGTCCAACTGGTTTTCGCGAGCGTAGGCGCGCGAGACTTTGCGCACCGTCAGGCCCCACTTCTCGAAGGCCCACTCCTCGCCTTGGCGGCTTTCGAGCTTCTCGGTCACGAGGGTGGGCGTGGTCGCCTGCTCGCCGCGTTTAACGACCAGCTTCACCGTCGAGCCAACCGGGAGACTCGCAATGATGTTAAGAATGGGCGGGAGTTGCTCAGGAAACCGTCCGTCCACCGGCGCTCCGTTAATCGAGAGCACAATGTCACCACCCCGAAGGCCGGCGCGGGCGGCGGGCGAGCCGGGATCGACGCTATTAACGAGCAGACCGGTGTTTTGCTTGAGCGAGTAAAAGCCCTCCAGATCCAGCAGCGCCCCCGGCACGATGCCAATATAGCTGCGAGTGATAGTCCCGTTGGCGGTGAGTCCGGCGACCACGCGTTTCGCGATATTGGCGGGGATTGCGAACGCGAGGTTGTCGGCACCGAGGTAACCACGCGAGTTGATGCCGACGACCCGGCCTTTTTCGTCAACCAGTGGGCCGCCCGAGTTACCCGGATTAATGGCGGCATCGGTTTGGAGCCACGTGTTGAACAAACCGGTCTCGTAACCATTCACGCCGCGATTATCGGCGAAGTAGCGACGGTTGTTGGAAATGATTCCCTTGGTCACAGTGCGCGTGAGTCCATGAGGCGTGCCGACGGCGTAAACGGTCTCGCCCGGAAATAGCTTATCCGAATCGGCGAATTGAGCATACGTGAAGGTGAGTCCACGGCGCTTTACCTCGGCCAAATCAATACGCAGCAGCGCCAGATCCGTCCAGTGATCCCAGCCAACGAGCTTGGCATTGACGCGTTCGAGGCTCGCCAACGTAACCGACAGCTCAACCGAACGCGGACTGGCGACATGGGCGTTGGTAAGAATAAGCCCATCGCCCGACACGATTACGCCAGAGCCGATACCCGCCGTGAAACGTCGCGCCCCCGCGTCGAAAGACTCCTCGCGCACGTCGATCCGCACGACCGCATCCAGCAAGTGATTGAAGCCCCGGGAGACCGTGGCTTCGGCCACCACCACGGAGGCGAAAAAGGCGACGATCAGCACGGCGATTTTTCGAGTGATTGACGACGTGGGGGATTCCTTCACGGTGGCGGGTTTCATCCGATGGCTACGCATTGCAAAGACTACGAGTTTCTCCAGATCGAACCGCATTGGCAAACCTTCTGGGAAGACAATCGCTCCTTCCGCACAGAGAACGACACGTCGAAGCCGAAATACTACGTGCTCGACATGTTCCCCTACCCGTCCGGCGCGGGTTTGCACATCGGACATCCAGAAGGATACACCGCCACGGATATCATCGCCCGCTACAAGCGCGCGCAGGGCTTCAATGTTCTCCATCCGATCGGATGGGACGCCTTCGGTCTTCCTGCCGAGCAGCATGCGGTGAAAACCGGCACGCATCCCGCGTCCAACACGCAGAACAACATCACCAACTTCCGTCGTCAGATCAAAGCCCTCGGTTTCTCCTACGACTGGGAACGTGAGGTCGATACGACGGACCCGAAATACTTTAAGTGGACGCAGTGGATCTTCCTCCAGCTCTTCAAAAAAGGCCTCGCCTACGTCGACGAGCGCCCCGTGTGGTGGTGCCCCGAACTCCGCACCGTGCTGGCCAACGAAGAGGTCGTTGATGGCAAATCCGAGGTCGGCGGCTTCCCCGTTGAGCGCCGCAATCTCCGCCAATGGGTGCTCCGCATCACCGCCTACGCCGAGCGTCTGCTCGCTGACCTGAAAGAGGTTGATTGGCCCGATTCGACCAAGCGCATGCAAGAAGCGTGGATCGGTCGCAGCGAAGGCGCGGAGCTCTTGTTCAAGTTGGAACAAGCGCACCTTGGCGACCTGAAGGTCTTCACGACCCGTCCCGACACTCTCTTCGGCGCCACCTACATGGTGATCGCCCCCGAGCACCCGCTGGCCCTCGCACTCACCACGCCCGAGCAACGCGACGCGGTTGAAGCCTACAAGAAAAAGACCGCCGGCAAGAGTGACCTCGAGCGCACCGACCTCGCCAAGGACAAGAGCGGCGTCTTCACCGGCTCGTTCGCCATCAACCCTGCCAACGGCGCCCGTCTTCCCATCTGGGTCGCCGACTACGTGCTCATGGGCTACGGCACCGGCGCGATCATGGCCGTGCCCGCGCACGACGAACGCGACTATGAGTTCGCGCAACAATACCACCTGCCCGTCATCCAGGTGATCGAACCCGATCACCATGCCGAGGCCGGTAATGGCCAAGCGCCCAAGCTCCCCTACACGGGCGATGGCAAGCTCGTGCACTCCGAAGATTACACCGGACTGCCTTGGGCCGAAGCCAAGAAAAAGATCACCGCCGATCTCGCCGCCCAAGGCCGCGGCAAGGCCATGGTTAACTACAAGCTCCGCGACTGGCTCTTCTCCCGCCAACGCTACTGGGGCGAGCCGTTCCCCATCATCTGGGTGACGGAAGCCGACTACCAACGAGCCGCCGCCGCACGTTCCGCCGATCTGCCGCCCGAGCCCGTTATCTACTGCGACGCCGCAACCAACCAAACTTGGTTTGCCCTGCCGCTACCCGCCGTCGCGCTCCCACTGACTTTGCCCGAGGTCCAATCCTACCTGCCCAGCGGCAACGGTGAGAGCCCGCTCGCCAACGTGACCGAGTGGCTGGAAATCTGGGTCAACTTCGCCACGGGTGAAGCCATTCCCGCGTCGCAGCCCAAGCCCTCCGGGGAAACTTGGATTCGCGGCCGTCGCGAGACCAACACCATGCCGCAATGGGCCGGCTCCTGCTGGTATTACCTGCGTTTCATCGACACGAAAAACGACCAGACCTTCGCCGATCCGAAGTTGCTCAACTACTGGGGCGTGCCTGACCTCTATGTGGGCGGCGCGGAACATGCCGTGTTGCACCTCCTCTACGCGCGCTTCTGGCACAAAGTGCTCTTTGACCTCGGCGTCGTCCCGCAAGCCGAGCCGTTCACCAAGCTCTTCCACCAAGGCATCATCTTGGGCGAAGACGGCGAAAAGATGTCCAAGAGTCGTGGCAACACCGTCAACCCTGACGACATCATCGCCACGCACGGCACCGACACCCTGCGCCTTTACCTGATGTTCCTCGGACCGCTCGAGGCCATGAAGCCGTGGAATCCGAACGGCATCGAGGGCGTCCACCGTTTCCTCCAAAAAGTCTGGCGCGAGTGCATCGGGCGCGAAGGCGAAGTGAACCCGAAGATCGTTGACGACAGCGCCGTCGATTCGGCCGAGCTCGTCAAATTGCTCCACGAAACGATCAAGAAGGTCGGCGAGGACATCGAGAACCTCCGGTTCAACACCGCGATCTCACAAATGATGATCTTCGTAAACGCGCTCCAAAAAACCGAGCGCGTCAGTCTGGCCACCGTGCGGCAGTTCATCCAAGTGCTCGCCCCCCTCGCTCCCCACATCACTGAGGAACTATGGGCGCGCTTGGGCGGAACCAACTCGGTCCAACAAGCAGCTTGGCCGCACTACGATCCCGCCAAACTCGTCGCGACCGAGCAAAAGGTCGTGGTCCAAGTTAACGGTAAAAAACGCGCCGAACTGCTTGTGGCGGTGGGCACCGTGCAAGATACCGCGTTGCAGCTCGCCCAATCCAATCCGGACAGCGCTCCGTTCATTGTAGGCAAAACCATAAAACGAGTCGTCTTCGTCCCGGGGAAGATCCTTAATATTGTTGTTGAGTAAGATCCGGCCTACATTCCTTACTAGGGCATAACCCCTACTTAGCTCCCTTAGTAAGGCATGTAGTTTTTTTTGAGTTCGAGAACGTCTAGATCAGGCTGAGTCGATAGGAGGTATTTAACGCCATGAGCATATTTACACGCCACACCTACAAGACCGCATCCATCTGTTTTAGTCTCACGTCGGCAGTGATGTTCTGCACGCTCGCACACGCAGCCGATGCCGCCAGGAAAAACCCCACGAGCAAGCTGTATATAGCTGATGCAGATGGGCTATCATCAATCAACACGGGCGATAAAGTTGAGGATGTTGTCAAGAAGTCGGTCTATGCGGCAGAGGGTGTGGTGCTCGAAACCACGGCCAAGTCGCACAACGCCGTCGTTCTTTCCAATGGCACGGGAGTCGCCTTTGATCCCGATACACGACTGGAGATGCGCCGTTTCATGCAAGAGCCGTTTTCGCCCAATCGGACGGACTTAGAAGTGGAGCCTTCCGTTTCCCAAACCACTGCGTTTCTTCCAAGAGGAACCGTGGGACTATGCACGAGCAAGCTGGTAGCCGGCAGCACCATGACTTACAACACGCCTCAGGCTAGCGTGGCTATCCGCGGTCGCAAAGTCGTGATTACAGCGGATGATAATTCGACCACCGTATCGTTATTGGAAGGTGATGTGACTATTCGAGGCGACCTGATGTCCGGCGGACAGTCCCTCAAGCCCGGCCAGCAGGCCATCATTACCCGCAAGTCCAACAACGAGCCGCCGACCATCACCATTCAGCCGATTTCCCAAGATGCCATGAAAGCACTCGGTGAAAAAGTGGCAATCGCGTGTATGGCTCGCAAAACCGTCTATTTCGAAGTCGCGGAACGGCGAAATCAGAATTCGGCAGACGGGGTTTTCAGCCAGACGGACGCGGCCGGTGACACGGTGATTGTTCCTGTGGAAGTCCTACCCGGGACCCTGTCGCCAAACATCACGATCAGCCCCTTTAAGATCACGGAGCCCACCACGCCTTGAGTTTGACGCACCACCGCCACACGCCAACGCGACTTATGGGCTTAAGGACGTTTTCTCGATGGATGCCACTAGGCGGCGTCCTCCTTCACCTATCATCCATCACCGCGTCGGCCTTGATTAAGTTCGATGAAGGGCGCGACCAGCTCTTCGTAACAGGAAGTGTTTCGACCGGCTACGATTCCAACATTTTCGCAACCAGTGGTGGCGAGGGTGACATCTTCACCAATAGCAGCCTCGCGCTCGAATATGTCCGCCACGCTGGCATGATCAGCGTCAACGGCGAGGCGGCGTGGAATATGGGGAGCTTCGCTTCCAACGCATCCGAGGATTTCGCCAATCCGACGTTAAGCTTGGAGTTTGTTAAAGATTCCGGACGCACGACCGGTTCCCTCACCCTCGGTGCCAGCCGTCAGAGCCAAGCGGACCCCACCGTCAATCAACGAACTGATTCGTGGAACTATAACGCGGGCCTTAACTGGAAATATCCGGTGATTGAGCGATACAGCCTCGCTGGCTCGCTCGCCTACGGAATGGTGGACTATGTGGACAACTCGGCCGGCCTGACCGACCTGTCCACCTACATGGCCAGCACCGATCTCTTCTACGCCTACACGTCCCAGCGCGATCTTTTAGGCGGCTATCGTATTCGAGTGAGTGACACTTCCACAGGCGGCCAGAGCATCGACCACGCGATCACAGCCGGTGTCTCCGGTAAGATTCTCGCCAAGCTCAACGGCACGATTCGCGCCGGTTATCAGATCCGGCAGGAGTCCTCCGGGCAGTCCTACGAAAGCACCACAGCCAGCGCCTCCACCACGTGGTCGGCGACAAAGAAATTGGCGGTTACAGGCACGCTCAAAAAAGATTTTAGCACCACGGCGACAAACTCCACGGTCGATGCCCTCAGCTTCAATCTCGACGCCCAATACGCCATGACCCACCGGTGGTCGCTTTATAGCGGTTTGGGCGTGGGACGAAACGAGTTTCTCAGTGGCTCGGATACTAGCCGCATGGATTATTATTTCACGTGGAGTGCCGGGGTAAATTACAGCCTCAACGACCATTTCAAGGCATCCCTCACCTACAGTTATTTTCAAAATTGGTCGAATCGCTCCAATTCCAGCTTTGATCGGAACTCGATCACGCTCAATCTCACCTCACGTTGGTAAGCTGCCCCATGTCTAAGCGCGTTTTCTTTCTCCTTTTCTTCGGAGCCTGCTGGGCTGTCGCCAGCCTTCAATCAGCGCAGTCTCAAACTTCTGCTTCGGGAAGCCAACCGATGGCCGCTTACAAGATCACGCTGACGGATCTTCTGCGCATCGACATTTATCAAGAAGACGATCTGCGCACGATGTCGCGCGTGGATTCGAAGGGTAACATTAATCTCCCGTTGGTGAGTGAGGTTCATGTTGTCGGCCTGACGATCAGCGAAGCGCAAAAGGCCGTGGAAGCCGCTTACCGCGAGGGCCGGTATCTGCGCAGTCCCCAGGTGACCATCAACGTCGAGTCCTACGCCGCACGCGAAGTTTCCATCCAAGGGCAGGTCCGATCACCCGGCCGTTATCCGCTGCCCATCGAGACCTCGATGACCGTGCTCGAACTGGTTACCCGGGCCGGTGGCTTCACCGATACGGCCAAAGGAACCGCTGTGAATGTCACCCGAGTCACGCCCGACGGCAAAAAGCAGGTATTCACCATCGATGTCGACAGCCTGTTGAAGGGCAAAGATCGGGCTAACATCGGCGACAATTCACTCATGCTTGAGCCTGGGGACATCGTCTTCGTGCCCGAGCGCATCATTTAAAGAATTATCCATGTCCGTGGTTCAAAAGCCAGCGCCCGCCACCAAAGCCGTCAGCCAAGAGGAGATCGTCGAACGTCGCACGCTCCGCGACTACTATGTCATTTTGCGGGAACGCCTATGGGTCGCCCTCCCGCTCGCACTGATCGTCGCCATCGGACTGGCCTACTACCAGTCACGAGCCGTCCCGCTTTACCGCAGCGCCGCCACTCTCCAGATCGAAAAGCCCGAGAAAGTCGTCACCAGCCAAGAGGTCGTCGATACCGGGGTAAATAGCGATATTGAGCTCAACACCTACCTTCAGGTGATCGCCAGCGCCAAGATGCGCAACCGAGTGCAGGACTCCCTCACCCCCCACGAGCGCCAGATCCTGCAACGCCCCTACCTCAAAGATCTGCCATCCGGTGCCACGCCGCCCACCGGCGTCGATCTCGGTTCCATGTCGGTGCAATCGGTCCGCAGCACCTTCCTCATCAGCATCACCGTCACGCATCGCGATCCGGAAGCCGCCGCCATTCTCGCCAATCGTTACATCGAACAGTTCATCGAAAGCCTCTTGGAAAACGTCAGTGGCGGCCACGACTACGCGGTCAAATATCTGCGCGACCGCTCAGGTCAGCTCATGGAGGAAGCCCGCAAAGCCGAGCAGCGTCTGCAGGACTACATGCGCGCCCAGAATCTCGTGTCTCTTGATAACAGCACGAACATCGCCCAAGCCCGCCTCACCTCTGTAAACGCGGCGCTGCAATCCGCTCGGCTGGAGCGAATCGCGATCGAGGAACAATCCCGGCTCGTCGAACGTTATCGTGCCGATAATCGGAACCTCCTCGAGATCACCTCCATCGCCAATTACGGCTCCGTGCCCGACCTCCGCAAGCAGCTGGAGGTGCTGAAACGCGACCAATCGCTCCTCGCCGAACGCTACCTCGAACGTCACCCCAAGGTCATCAATGTGGTCAACGCGATCAACGTCTCACAAGAGCAGCTCGACACCGCCATCCGCCTCGCGATCGCCGATCTCAAGACCAATTTGGAGCGCGCCTTGGCTAACGAGAAAATCCTCGAACAGGAATACGCCATCCAAGAAAAAGAACAGCTCAGGCTTCGCGACCTCTCCATCGAATATCGCAACCTCGAAGCCCAGGCCCAAGCCGCTAAAAACAATTATTCCCAGATTCTCGACCGGCTCACCCAAGCCACGACCAGTAAGTATCTGGAGAAAATCCCTGTCCGCCCCCTCGACCCCGCCCTCCCGGCCTCTTCGCCCTATACGCCCGACTTGGGCCGTATCACCAAAACCGCAATCGGAGTAGGACTGCTCGTATTTTTCGGCGTGGCCATCGGCCTGAGCTTCGTTGACGACCGCATTAAGAGCGCTTGGGACATTGAGCATTTCATCGGGGCCAACCTTCTCGGTATCATCCCCGATCTTTCGGCGCTTAAGGACACAGAGAAATACAGGCTCGTCCTCGAAAACAAAAATGCTTCCGGCGTGGAGCCCTTTCTCGGCGTTTACAGCTCCGTCAAAATCCACTCCAAGCTCGATTTCCCCAAGTCGATTCTCGTCACCAGCACCATACCCGGTGAAGGCAAAACCCTCGTTTCTAGCAACCTTGCCGGCAGCTTTGCGCGCCACGGAAAATCAGTCCTGCTCATCGACTGCGATCTGCGCCGCCCGATGCTCCATCGCCATTTCGACCACCCGAATGAGTGTGGGCTCATCACGTGGTTTGAAAACGGTGCCAGTATTGAAGGTAACTTACCCACCAACCCGCACCTCGGCATCACGTCGATAGGCGAAAACCTCTCGCTGCTCAGCTCGGGCGGTCGCTCGAAGATACCGACGCACCTGCTCGAAAGCCCAGCCTTCGGTCAACTCCTCGAAAAGCTCAAGAAACACTACGATTTACTCGTGGTCGATTCTCCGCCTTTGGGAGCGGTTACCGATTCGCTGCTGATTGCCGAACGCGTTGACGAAGTCATTTACGTGTGCCGCTTCAATCGCGCCTTCCGCAAACATATCCGGCTTTACATCAAGGCGCTCCGGTCCGGCAAAAACGAGCTTCTCGGAGTCGTGCTCAACGGTCTTTCCCCTCGCCGCATCGAATACTATTCCAACTACCGTTACTACCGGAGCTACAAAAAATATTACGGCACGCAGGACTGATGTGCAGCCCCGCATCGCTCGCCAAATCACGCCGCGCATCTTGCGCGGCTTTTTTGTTTCCGCACCCCACTCAACTCTGCAACGTCGTCCGCGTGTCGCCCGCCTTGTCCGCTTTTCTCCCTCCCGATTTTAATCCGCACAAACCGGTTACGCTCATCGCTGGCCAAGGGATCTATCCGGCCCTGATTGCGCAGGCGGTTCGCCGTGCCGGCCTTCCCCTCCGGCTCATCGCTTTCGACGAGGAAACCCGCCCCGATTTGATCGAGTCGTTCCCGGCCCCGCACCGTCGCGTGATCCAGGTGGGCCAGCTCGGCAAGATGCTCGCCACGCTCAAAGACTACGATGCCGGCTATGCCCTCATGGCCGGACAGATCACCCCTCGCCGCCTCTTCAAAGGTCTGCACCCCGACCTCAAGGCGGCCCGCATTTTGATGTCACTCAAGCGCCGTAACGCCGAAACCATTTTCGGTGCCATTGCTCGCGAGATCGAGGCCCTTGGCATCCACCTGCTCGACGCCCGCAGCTTCCTCGACGACCAGCTCGCTTCCATCGGTTGCATGACCGGACGCAGCTTCCCCATCGATGACGACTATGTCGCCCACGGCGTCCAAATTGCCCGTGAATGCGCTCGTCTCGACATCGGCCAAGGCTGCGTGGTCCGCAAAGGCACCGTCCTCGCCGTCGAAGCATTCGAAGGCACCGACGCCATGCTCCGCCGCGCAGGCGAATTCAAAACCGATGAAGCGCTCTTCGTGAAAACCGTGAAGGCCCGGCAAGACTACCGCTTCGACGTGCCCTGCTTCGGACTGAAGACATTGGAAACCATGCGCGAAGCCGGCCTCAAAGCCGCCGCGCTCGAAACCAACCGCGTCATCCTCCTCGATAAGCCCGCGGTCCTCGCCCAAGCGAAGTCCTGGGGCATTCAGCTTCTCGGCTTCGAATGATCCGCTCCTGATTTCCACATAAGCCTGCATTAGCAATCTCTACGCGGGCCGTTTGTTCCCATGCCCGCGCTTGCCTCCTCGACTGCCCTGACCATTTTTCACTTATGAAGAACGATGTCGTGCCAGTAATTGTCAAAGGAGTGATGCCCACCTCCAATGGCTGCGCCGTCTTCCTCGGCGACGACAACAAGACGTTCGTCATCTACGTCGATCATTCAGTGGGAAATGCCATTCAGATGACCCTTGATGGCGTCAAAAAAGAGCGCCCGCTGACCCACGACTTGATCGGCCATATCCTCACCGGCTTGGGTGCATCCATCGACCACGTCGTTATCAATGACGTCAACGAAGGCACGTTTTTCGCCCGTATTCTCCTGCGCATGGAAAACGAACTGGGCAAAAAGATCGTCGAGCTCGATGCCCGTCCGAGCGACTCAACGGTGCTCGCGCTTCAGCACCAACGCCCGCTTTTCGTTGCTCGCAAAGTCTACGACACCGTCGAAGACATGACCGAAATTCTTGAGCGCGTGCTCCGCCAGCAAAGCGACGACACCGAGGCTTCCGAAGAGGAAGACGACGACAAGTAATCCCGTGTCGGACTCATTGCCTTCATCAGGAGCCTGCCGCTCAGCAGCTCTTCCCTCACCGATTGTTCCCGGCCCGCTGACTGCACTCGCGCCCATGCAGGACGTCACGGATCTGGCGTTCATGGGCGTGATCGCACACTACGGCGCGCCGGATTACTTTTTTACGGAGTTCTTTCGGGTCCACGCCCAGTCGAAACTCGAGAAACACATCCTTCGCTCAATCGACGAAAACGCCACCGGACGCCCCATCTTCGCCCAGCTCATCGGCGAAGATCTCCATCATCTCGCTCGCTCGGCCACCGAACTCCTTCGCCATCCTGTCGCCGGCGTTGACCTCAACATGGGTTGCCCCGCACCCAAGGTTTACAAGAAAAACGTCGGCGGAGGCCTTCTGCGCGACCCGGCTAAAATCGACGAGATTCTCGGTGTCCTCCGCCAAACGGTGCCCGGACGCTTTACCGTCAAAATGCGTATCGGCTTTGAAGATACTGCGCATTTCGAACGCATTCTTGAGCTGATCAACAAACACGACGTCGACCTGCTCAGCTTGCACGGTCGCACCGTGAAGGAGATGTATCGTAGCGAGGTTCACTACGACTATATCGCCCGTGCGGTGGCGCAGGTGAAGTGTCCCGTGCTCGCCAACGGCAACGTCACTTCCGCGTCGACCGCCATGCGCGTGCTCGCCCAGACGCGCGCTGCCGGCGTCATGATTGGCCGCCACGCGATCCGCAACCCATGGATCTTCCGCCAATGCCGCGAAGCCGTCGCTGGACGTCCGATGACACCGGTGCCGCTCTCCGATGTGCATGATTACGTCGTCCGTCTCTACGAGGCGACCGACCATCCCGGCCTCCCGGAGCGCGATCACGTGAACAAGATGAAGAAATACCTTAACTTCGTCGGACAAGGTGTGGACGGCACGGGCGCATTTCTTCACGACATGCGTCGCACCGAAACCAAGGCCCAGCTCTTCGCCGTGTGCGACCGGCACTTGCTCAGCGAGCCGGAAAAAATCTTCGCCGATGAGCCCTATCCCGGAGTCATTGCCCGCCCCAATTGCGAAACGCCCTCCGTCGATGCAGACGGCTGTTCATTGGAGACAGTCACTGCATAACGCTAAAAAGTAGACCCGGCCGGAGACGCCCCGTCGCTTTTCGCGTTAGATCAGCGACGGATATTCACCTCTTCGATCGCCCCGGTATTCGCAGTCTCCGCAGCCTCACGTGCCGCCAAGGCCGGATGCGCCAAGATGATCAATGAATACGAAAACGCCCGGGCATTGAGCAGGTCGGGATGCGTGTGGATCAGCTTCGGATTAATACTCCGGCAAATCGGACGTATCTCGGCGACACGCCACCCTTCGCGGATGCGCTGCCGGTATTCGTCTTCATATAAACCCTCGATTACGAGGTAGTCTTGTAGCCCGTTGGTGGCGACGAAGCCCAACCGCCCCGGCCCGACGAGTTCTGCGACATAGCGAAGGTTGATAGCGACCATGACGAGGAAGAGTTGTCATCAACGTGACACACCTTCGATCCGCTGCAACTCGGCGACGAGTTAAGCGAGAATCCTTCAGCCTAAACATTGCCCCAAAACACCCTCTCAATCGGCGACACGCCGCCGGGGTGTTTTGGAGGCAAATTCCCCAGGCACTCAGCCGACCAACTTCTCGTAAGCGGCCGCGTCGAGGAGAGTCTCGACCGAGGCGGGATCAGCCAGCTTGAGCTTGAGCATCCAGCCCGCCTCATAGGCGTCTTGGTTGACCGTCTCAGGAGCGGCATCGAGCGCCGTGTTCACCTCGATAACGGTGCCCGCGACCGGCGAATAAAGGTCAGAGGCGGCCTTGACCGACTCGACCACACCGAACACTTGGCCGGCAGTGAGCGTCGCGCCCACTTTGGGGAGCTGCACATAGGTAATGTCGCCCAAGCTGTTTTGGGCGTAGTCGGTGATACCGATTATCGCCGTGCCGTCGCCGGCGGGCTTCAACCATTCGTGGGACTTTACGTAACGGAGACCGGAAGGAACGCTGCTCATGTGGAGGACTTTTTTAGTTGGACGAAGGGAGGTTTGACCAGCTGTAAGTTGATCAAGGTGCCGCGGATATCCACGGCGAGCGGGGTGGAGGCGGACGCCGTGGTAACCAGCGCCGAACCAATCGCCTCGTTGAGGATCGGCGAAAGCGTGCCCGAGAGGACTTTGCCCACTTGGACGCCGTCCGGACCGAGAACCGGGGTATCGGCACGCACGATGCGACGATCGCCGGTTTTGAAGAACATGACCTTATTGGGAGCACCATTGGCTTTCTCGGCCAGCAGCGCGTCACGACCGATGAAGTCGGCGCCTTTATCCAGCTTCACGGTCCAACCGAGGCCAGCGGTGAGCGGAGAGATGTCGGCGGTGATTTCATGGCCGTAGAGCGGATAACCGGCTTCGAGGCGCAGGCTGTCGCGTGCGCCGAGTCCCGTGAGCTCCAGGCCGTGAGCAGCGCCGGCTTGGACAACTGCTTCGGCGAGCGCGACAGCATCACCGGCGGGATGGTAAAGTTCAAAGCCATCTTCGCCCGTGTAGCCGGTGCGGCTGATGAGGCATTGCACGCCGGCGACAGTGCCTTCGGCAAAATGGTAATAGCCAATGCGGTCGAGCTTGGCACCCGTGAGCGATTGCACGATGGCGACGGCGGTCGGGCCTTGGATTGCGAGGAGCGCGTAGTCGGCGGAGCGATCCGTGATCGTCACCGCGAAGCCCTTGGCCTGTTCGAAAATCCAAGCGACATCCTTGTCGATGTTGCCGGCATTGATGCAGAGAAAATAGTCCTCGGGGGCACGCATGTAGACGAGCAAGTCGTCCACCACGCCGCCATTCGGGTAACACATCGGCGAATAGAGCACCCGTCCAGGGAACAACTTCGCGACGTCATTCGTCACCAGATGATTCAGGAACCGCAGGGCTTCAGGCCCCTTCACATCGACCTCGCCCATGTGGCTCACGTCGAAAAGACCAGCGGCGCGGCGCACGGCCTTATGTTCTTCCAGAATCGACCGGTATTGGACCGGCATTTCCCATCCGGCAAAGTCAACCAAGCGAGCCCCGTGGGCTGCATGGAAATCGCGTAACGGGGTGCGTTTCAAATCACTCATGCGGGCCAGACTAGGCCCACAGGTCGCACGGTGCGCAAGTCACTTCGCACCCGTGCGATCAAAAATACCCAACTGCTCAGTTCGTGTAGAACTTCACGATCTCGGCCACGATATACTTGTGGTCGGACTTGGAGATTTCGTTGGCGGCCAGCAAGGCATCGGCCTGCAGCACGCGATAGGTCATTTCCTGGAAACGATCACCTTCGGCCACGGCGGGCATCGCGGGCTTCATGGCAACCTTGATGTCACCAGGAGTGAGATCGGTCATCGCACCGAGTTCATAATCGACGCCCCAACGCAGAAAGCGCTTCTCGTATTCGTTGGCCACGGGAAGGATCACCACCGGGGTGTTTTCAAAGCCGGCTTTGCGCAGCTCAATCGTGTAGGCCGACGAGCGGTTCAACGCGATTTTGAAGGGCGTTTGGCCAACTTTCACTCCGTTGACCAACCCGGTAGCCCCTTCGGGCGTCGAGCGGACCACCACGGTCTGGGTGCGTCCTTTGCTGAACACTGCGCAGCCGGACGATAAGATAAGAAGGCCACTCGCCAGCACTGCCGGCACAAGAAATCGAAGTTTCATAAGGGTAAAGCTCGGGGAGGAGCGCTAGGAGTATTTTTTGCAGTTGAAAACGGTCAAGGTGAATTATGGGAAATCACGTTCACTTTTGGTTCGTAAAGCGTAACTAGCATCTTCACTCGATTGATCTTTGTATCGGCGGCACCAGACACGTGCCCCTCGACACCGTTCCCTCCACGCCATGTTTCTCGCTTACTGGGTCCACGACCTGAGTCCGTTTGTCATCCGGTTTACCGACACGATCGGTATCCGTTATTATGGACTCTCCTATTTACTAGGCTTCGTCGGCGGCGCGTTGTTGCTGCGCGCCTATGCGCGTGCAGGTCGCTCTCAGCTACCCGAAACACAAATCTCCGACTTCATCGTCGCCATCGTAGTGGGCGTGATGGTCGGTGGGCGACTGGGCTCGTTCCTGCTTTACGACAGCTGGCGCAATTTAGGCGAAGATCCCCTCGCCTTCTTCAAAGTTTGGAAGGGCGGCATGGCCAGCCATGGAGGTTTTATTGGCGTCGGGGTGGCGGTCGCGTGGTTCGCTCGCAGCCGAAAACTGCCCTTCCTTCATCTCTCCGACCTGATCGCTTCGGTCACCCCGCTGGGCCTGATGCTCGGCCGCATCGCCAACTTCATTAATGGCGAGCTTTGGGGGAAAGTTTCCCACGTGCCTTGGGCCGTGATTTTCCCGGAGAGCGCGCCCGAAGGTATGCCCGTTTCCATGATTCCACCCCGCCACCCGTCTCAGCTTTACGAGGCGGCGATGGAGGGCGCGCTATTGCTGATATTGGTGCAATGGCGGTTCTGGCGCACCGATGTCGTCCGCCGTCATCCCGGACGATTGGCGGGCGAGTTCCTCATCGCTTACGCCGTGGTGCGCATGATCGGGGAAATCTTCCGCGAACCCGATGCCGGCATCGACCTGATCTTCGGCCTCAGCCGCGGGACTTTCTATTCGTTTTTCCTGATCGTGATCGGCCTTGTCATGATCTTGTGGAGACCGCACGCCCCCAAGAAAGCCTGAGCCCTGTCCCGTTATGGCGGTGAAGCGATGAACGGCGCGGCTGGATGGGGTTACCATCCGCGCACCGCTCATCGGCGACCGAGGTAATCAGCCCGTGTTTTTCAAACCGCCCGAGATGCCGTTGATCGTTAACTCAACAACCGCGCGCGTGGATTCATCTTCCGCCTTGGAGAGTTTGCCCGCACGCAACCGGCGCATCATTTCCACCTGAAGATAATTCAAGGGATCAATGTAGGGATTGCGCAACTGGACCGATTTCAAGAGCACGGGCTCGCCTGCGAGAAGCTGCTTCTGGCCGGTAATAGCCAGGATCGCCTTCTCGGTCCGCGTAAACTCATCCATGAGGATGGCAAAAATACGGGCGCGAATCGCCTTGTCCTCGACCAGACCGGCATAGAGCTCGGCGATCCCCATGTCGGCTTTGCGCATGGTGAGCTGGGCGTTGTCGATGAGCGTTTGGAAAAAGGGCCATTCCGCATGCAGGGTGCGCAGGAGTTTCTTGCCCTTGGGTCCGCGCTTGAGCACCGCGTCGAGCGCGGAGCCGAGGCCATACCAGCCGGGGAAGTTAAACCGGCTCTGCATCCAAGAAAACACCCAAGGGATGGCGCGTAGATCTTCCACACTCGTGGTGTTGCGACGGAAGGTCGGACGTGAACCGAATTTGAGGTTACTGATTTCGTCGATCGGCGTGGCTTGCTTCCAAAAGAGGAGGAACTCGGGATCCTTGTGCACGAGTTTCTCGTAAGCGGCGAAACCGGCGGCGCTCATCGTCTCCATCGCGTCGGTCCAATCGGCGGGCGGCACGAAGGGTTCTTGCGCCGCATGGGAACCAAGGAGAACGCCATAGGCCATCTGCTCGAGAATGCGGTGCGCGAGATCGGCGTCATGATAACGCGTGGACAACACCTCGCCCTGCTCCGTCACGCGAATGCCGCCGTCGCGCAGGCCAATCGGCTGCGCCAGCATGGCCTTGGCGGCCGGACCACCACCTCGCGCAATGCTGCCGCCACGTCCGTGGAAAAGCGTGACGCGAACCGCATGTTCGCGGCAGACAGCCGTGATCGTTTCCTGCGCCTTATAGAGAGCCCAGTTCGCGGTGAGATAACCGCAGTCCTTGTTAGAGTCCGAGTAACCCAGCATGACATGCTGGTGACCGCCGCCGGCCTTGAGCACGGGAGCATAAGCGGGATGGGCGAACAACGTGCTGAGGACCTCCGGCGCGCGATTGAGGTCGTCGAGTGTCTCGAACAGCGGAGCGATCGGCAAAGAAGCCCCCGTGAGTTTCATGAGGTAAACCACCTCCAGCACGTCGGACACCGCATCCGTCATGCTGATGATGTAGATGCCGAGGGCAGCCGGGCCGAATTTCGCCGCAGTGAGCGAGGCCACACGAAGCGGATCGAGAATGTTGCGCGTTGCGGAGGAGAGCTTGCCGAGCGCCGTTGCTCCCAGCGGTCGCGCCGAGTCGATGGCGACGGTGAGCAATTCGCGTTTCGCCTCCTCTGATAGTTTGGCGTAATCGGAGCGGTCGAGCAGTTCTCCGACGGCGGTCTCATGCGGACCGGAGTGTTGGCGCAAATCGAGGTGCGCCGCGTGCAGGCCAAAAATATCGAGCTGGTGACGCAACGACTGCAGGTCGCCATCAGCAAGCAAGGCACCGCGACCCGCGAGCAGGCTTTCACGAATGGTATCAAAGGTCTCGTGCAGCGTCTCGGCCGGAAGCGCCGGCTCGTCGTCCGCCGTCTCAGGCATGAGAACGGCACCATCAGGTGCCTCTTTGAGGGCGAGAGCCAGACGCTCACGGAGACCGCCCAGCAGCAGGCGATAGGGTTCGTGCGGGTAACGGTCGCCGAGTTTCTCAACGTAAGCTGAAAGATGGCGGCCTTCCTTCAGGAGACGGCGCACGGCCGGCGACACCGCATCACGCAAGTCCGAGACTGTGAGCGTGTGCAACAGGTGCGAGACACCGGCGTGCATTTTCTCGACGGCCAACTGGCGATGCAGCGCGAGAATATCGGCGGTTACGCGAGCGTTGACGTTGGGATTGCCATCGCGGTCGCCACCGATCCAAGACCCGAATACAAGCCAGCGCGCGGGCGGCGTCACCTCGGGATAATGGAGCTTCAGTGCGCGCTCCATGTCGGCATGCAGGCGAGGGAGCGTCTTATAAAGCGTGGAGTCGAGATACCAAAGTCCGGTGCGCGCCTCATCGGCGACTTCAGGACGGGCGGTGCGGCTACGGTCGGTGAGCCAGAGCGAAGCGATCTCGCGTTCCACGCAGGCGGGATCGGCGATCAGCCCGTTCACCTCGGGATGGCTGCGCTGGCGGAGGATTTCAGCGAGACTCTGAAGTTTCGCCAGCAACGTGCGGCGCTTCGATTCGGTCGGATGCGCAGTGAAGACCAGGTCGATAAAGATTCGGTCAACCAGTTGCTGCATACCAGCGGAGTCGACCCCGCGCTGCTTGAGTTCAAGCACAGCCGCCTCGATGGATTCACGGATGGGACGGCTTTCAGGAGACTTCGGGTCAGCGGCAAGCCGCGCGGCTCTGCGGCGACGCAGCAGCAAAATACGGAAGTTCTCCTCTGCCAAATTCACCAACTCGAAATAAAGCGTGAACGCCATCGCCTGGTTGAAGGCTTCAGATGGAGTGAGCGCGGTGATCGCCTCGCGCAGGGCGGGTGCGGCGGCGTGGTCGCCAGCACGACTGGCCTTGGCCAACGTGCGAAGCTGCTCAACGGTCGCCAGCGTCCCGGGACCTTCCAGACGGGTGATCACCCGGCCCAACGCGGCCCCCAAGGTGCGGATTTCGGTCCGAAGCTGGGCAAGTTCTTTGAGTGCGGTGGAGGAGCGGGAAGCGGAAGAGCGGGCCATGTGTGGGTTATCGGCGTGGGGCGGGTCGAAACGTTGGAAGGGTTGTCAGGCTCCTGAAAGCGAAAAGTGCGCCAGTCCGCAGGTTTCGGAAACAGTGGGAGCTTGCTTGCCGCCGCCCAGCCGCCTTATTTGCCCGCCACCGTGACCAGACGCTTATTCCCCGTCCTTCTTCTTGCTAGTGCGACCTTCCTGCGCGGAGCCACTGCCCTCCCTGAAATCACCGCCAGCCGCACCGAGATCACCGAAGCCGGCACGGTATTCACCGGCAATGCCCGTCTGACCTACGACAACGCGCTGCTGCTCGCCGACCAGATTTCCTACGATCCCAAGAGCCAAGTCGCCCACGCCACCGGTCACGTTTCATTAACGCGAGGCACGCAACGCCTCCTTGCCGACGAGCTCACCTACAATCTCGAAACGCGCTCCTACACTGCCAAAAACCTGCGCTTCGGTCAGGACCCCCTCTACGTCTCCGGCAGCGGTCTGGATGGCGATCCCACCAAGGTCGTAATCCACGATACTACCCTCACCTTTTCGGAGCCCGGTTTACTTGCGCCGACTCTGCGCGCGAACAAGGTCACTTACATTCCCGGCAACAGTGTTCAGGCCACCAATGCCTACCTCGGCGTAGGCCCGATCCTGCCCATCCCCGTTCCGGTTTATGACCAGTCAGTCAATGACCCGCTGATCTCTCACATGCATGCCCGGGTGGGATTCAGTTCACGACTCGGCGGCGAACTCGAACTCGGCTTGCTCGCGCCCTTCACCCGCACCGTTAAACTCGGCGGCGACTTAGACATCTACACAAAGCGCGGCGTGATGTTCGGCCCGGCAACCGCCTATAAATTCGACAACGCCGACCAGTCTTTCCACGGCTCGATCCACAGTGGCTTCATCAGTGACGGGGGTGAACGCGGCACCGATATTCTCGGCGCTCCGATTCCCCGGGACCGCGGTTTCGTCGCATGGGACCATTATCAAACCATCGACGACCACATCACCCTCCTCGGCCAGGTTAACTACTGGTCCGATTCCGATGTCCTCCGCGATTTCCGTCCTCGCGAATTTCTCGACGTGCAAACGCCGGATAATTTCGCGGAAGGTTACTATACCGGCGAAAATTACATCGTCTCTGCCTTCACTCGGTTTCAGCCCAACGACTATCACGTCGTCCAACGCCGACTGCCCGAAATTCGCTTTGATGGTCTGCCCGTCGAGGCCGGCTCCGGCATCTATCACCGTGTAAACGCCAGCATCGCCTCGCTCTCCGAAGGCTCACCGTCGCCTTCAGTGCCCGACCTTTCGGATCCCGTGAACCGCGTTGACACCTACTACGCCCTCACCCGCCCCTTCACCCCCCGCGAATGGCTCTCCATTAAACCGGTGGCCGGCGCACGCTTCACGTATTATGACCGCGCCCTCGGTGGCCGTGACGATTACACCCGAGTTCTTGGCGAAGTCGGCTTCGACGCCGACCTCCAAGCGAGCTCCACCTACGACTACAAGAACGAGCAGTGGAAGATCGATGGCCTCCGCCACTTGGTTAACCCCTACGTCTCCTACCGCGCCATTGGCAACGCCGATCAAGGTCAGGCCTACATTCCCCCGATCGATCGCACCGCTTTTTCCACGTATCTTCAACCGCTCGGCCTGGGTGATCGCCGTGACATCGATACCCTCGGTAAAACCAACACCCTCCGTCTCGGCATGGACAACATTCTCCAGACCCGCGACCCCGCCTACGGTTCGCGCAACCTCGCCGACCTGAACGTCGCGACCGATTGGCGCGTTGATCGTGACCCAGGCGAGAGTGCATTCTCTTCAATCCAGACCCAGTTCGCCCTTACGCCCGTCAACTGGTTCCGCTTCGATACCTACGCCAACTTCGATCCGAACGATGTCAGCGTTCGGGAATTCAACACTGGAGTCACCTTCCGCGACGCAGGCGTCTGGTCTGTGCGCGTCGGCACCGACTTCCTGAAAGCTGATCCTACAGCCACGTTTCCCGCCGGCGGCGTCGTCGGCCTTCAAGAATACAGCCTCAGCATCAGCTATTTTCTGAACGAGGCCTATGAGGCCTTTACTCATATCCGCTATGATACACGCCTCGGTGCCTTCAGCACCCAAACGTTCGGTATCCGACAGAATATCCGTAACCTCTGGTTCATCGAATACGTGCTCACCATGAGCGAAGGCGATACACGCTCCGGCTCCACAGGCTTCGGCGTCACCGTTGAGCTCGCCAACTTCTAACCCGGCGATGGACCGCCCCTCGCCCGCCGCCAGCCAAGGCCGCTGCTTTCTCGCGCTGTTCGCCGCACTGCGTCCGCACGTCGCGTCCGACCGCAATCTCCCCTCTCGCCTGCAGCAACTCCTCGCCCGCGAAAAACGCTTCGGCAGCCGCGACCGCCGCCTGTATCGAGAACTCCTTTACACCGCGCTTCGCCATCTTCCGTGGATCGACGCACGGTTCGCCACCTCGCCCGACGACGCCGTCCGCGCGACCGCTTGGCTGGCCTCAGATACGCCTGCCACCCACGCCTTTCGCGCTCATTGGACTGCCGGCTGGCCCGAAGTCCCGGCCACGATCACCGAAAAAGCCGCCCATCTCGGAGCGGATCCTGCCGCGCTCGTGCCCGCCTGGTTCGCCGAACACGCACCTGCCGCGTGCCAGCCGCCCGCCATCGACGCCCTCCACTCCCGCGCCCCCCTTTGGGTCCGATTGCAAACGGACAACCCCGCGCCCGTTCTCGCAGAATTCGAAACCCGCGGCTGGCCTGTGCGCACCTCGACAATCCTCCCCACAGCCCTCGAAGTGCTCACGGAAGCCGATCTCACCACCTCGGACGCCTACGCGCGTGGACTCATCGAGATTCAAGATCTCGGATCGCAACTCCTCCTCGCGCAGCTCGACCCGACGCCCTCCGGCCAATGGCTTGATGCCTGCGCAGGTGCTGGCGGGAAAACCCTCCAGCTCGCCCGCCTCATTGGCACCAATGGCCGCGTCGACGCCCATGATATCCGCGCCTCCGCCCTCGATGAACTGGGCGCCCGCGCTGCCCGCGCCCGCATTGCCAATATCCGCATCCTCTCCGCAGCACCCTCCGGTTCCTATGACGGCGTGCTCGTTGATGCCCCATGCAGCGGCACGGGCACTTGGCGTCGTGCTCCGCACCTAAAGTGGTGCACCACTCCGCAGACGATTGCCACCGCGGCCACGCTGCAACGCGACCTGCTCAACCGCTACTCCGCGCTCGTGCGCCCCGGCGGTCTGCTCGTTTACGCCACCTGCTCCTTGAGCCATCACGAAAACGACGATGTGGCCGCGGCGTTTCTAGCCGCCCATCCCGAGTTCAGCCCCGCCGGCCCCACCCGCACGATCCTGCCCTCCGACCACAATACCGACGGCTACTTTGTCGCTCCGTTCCGTCGGCGCGCCTAGCACTTCCCCGTTGCCACTCCGGGCGAAAACCTGAATCACTGCATCCCTGCCGCCCCCTCGCGTTTCATTCATGAAGTGCTTCCTCTCAATCTCACGGCGTTTACCTGCATCGATCTCAACGCACCGCTGCAACGGACTGAGAAATCTCGCGCCAATCGCTTTCGCCACATGAGCGAGCCGTCGTCCATCGAAGCCAGCCATCCGTCCGACGACACCCACCACGCCTACGATGCGCAACTCCTTCGTCGCGCTGGCGAAGGTGATCAATCAGCCCTCGCCGAGCTTTATGATCGATGGGTTCGCCCCCTTCACGCTCTCGCCTGCAACATTCTCCGCGACCCCGTAGAATCCGAGGACATCCTTCACGACGCGTTCGTGACTCTCTGGCAAAAAGCCGCTGACTTCGACGGCTCTCGCGGTCACGCCTTCGCCTGGGCCGCCACGCTCGTGCGCAACCGAGCCATCGACCGCCTGCGCTCCCGCGCCCGCCGTTCCGAGCTCCTCAATCAAGCCGCGCCCGCCGACCTCGGTTACGACGAGATCAACAACAGCGGCCATGGTCATGACTCGGCCGGACACCTCTGGCTCAAAGAAAAAGCCTCCGCTGTCCGCCGTGCGCTTGCCACGCTCCCCAACGACCAAAGCGACGCCCTCCACCTCGCGTATTTCGGCGGCCTCACCCAACACGAAATCGCCGAAAAGCTGGCCCAACCGCCGGGCACTGTAAAAGCCCGCATACGTCGTAGCCTGCTCAAATTCCGCGACGTCCTCACTCCGCAGTTATGATCGACGAACGTCACGAAGAACTCGCCGCGCTCTACGCCTTCGACCTCCTCGAAGGTGCGGAACTCTCCGCGTTCGAAGGGGCGCTCGCCCGCGATTCCGAACTTCGTCGCCAAGTCGCTTCATTGCGCAATGCCGCATCCGATCTCGCCTACGCCGCACCTGCCGTTGCCGCCCCCTCGCCCAACCTCCGTGCGCGCATCCTCAATTCGGCCGTCCCGGTTACAAGCACTGGCTACATCCTGCCCTTCGCCCTACCTGCCTGGCTCGGCTGGACGGCTGCAGCCGGCTTTTTCTTCACCGCGATTTTCTTCGCGGGTAAAAGCTTCAACGTCCGCGGCCAACTTCAGTCGGTTCTCGACGCCGAACGCGTGGCTCGCCTTGAAGCCGGCACGTTAAAAAACCTTCTGGAAGCCGAACGAATTCTTTCACGGGGTCAACTCGACCGCCTCGCCTCTGCCGATCACCTCATTGCCGATCTGCGCGTCCAAGCCGACGTATCCCGCCTTAAGATCTCCGCGCTCACGCCACTTGCGGGCAACTCCCCTCAAGCCCGCGCTATCGCGGTGTGGAACCCAGACAGCCAAGAAGGCGTGTTAGTCGTATCGCAGCTCCCTGCGCTTCAGCCCGACAAAGATTACCAGCTCTGGGTAATCGACCCGCAATATCCCATCCCGGTTAATGCCGGTGTGTTCACCGTCAATCTCGCGACCAGCGAAGCCCGCGTAAAATTCAAGCCGGAGAAAAACGTCAAGGCTGCTCAGACCTTCGCCGTCTCGCTCGAACGTAAAGGCGGCGTCCCGAAAGCCGAAGGTCCGATGGTGTTGATCGGCAACTAAGGCAGCAGCGCCCGCCGAGATCGAAAGGATCGAAATGTAGGAGCCTGCTTGCAGGCGATGTTGGATATGCGACGCGCTTAGCGTAATCGAACATCACTCATCGCCTGCTTGCAGGCTCCTACAGTTTCATTTCCAGCATCCCCTAGTCCGAGCCCACCCCCGTTTATTTCCCGCTGCTTCCCACGGCCGCGGCGGTAGCCAGATCCTTGCACCCCTTCAGGTCGAGTTTGCCAGTGCCAAGCACGGGGATTTTCTGCACGCGCACCACAACCTTGGGTATCCATAGGTTCGGCACGCCTGCCGCGCCCAGCTTCTCCTTCACACTATCGTCCGTGACCGCGTCACTGGCGGTGAGTAGCACGAGTTGCTCGCCTTTTCCGGGATCGGGAATGCCCATCACCACGAGGGCGTAGCCGTCCCCCTGATCCAATGCGAAGGCTTCGATGAGTTTTTGCTCCACCGTGCCGTGCGGAACCATTTCGCCGGCAATCTTGGAAAAACGCGAAATACGCCCCTCGATGAACAGAAACCCATCTTCGTCGAAGTGCCCGAGATCGCCGGTAATATACCAGCCGTTGAGGAACACCTCGGCGGTCTTCTTTGGATCATCGAGGTAGCCCTCAAAAAGGTTGGCACCGCGGAACGCAACCACGCCGGTTTCGCCGGGCGGAAGCACCTCGCGCGTCTCAGGATTGAGCACGCGGGCGGTCATTCCGGCCATCATGCGTCCAACCGAGCCGAGACGTTTGCCGAGCTGCTCCGTCGCAGTCGCAGTGGCTGAGATCGGGTCTGGCTGATTGACGTTCGTCCCTGGTGAAGCCTCGGTCATTCCGTAGCCCTGCATGATCTCCAAGTGGAACTTGTCGCGGAATCCTTCGTAGAGATCCATCGGCAGCTTCTCCGCGCCAGAAACGAGAATCTGCAAGGACTTGAGGTCGGCCGACTCGGCCTTTTTTAGAATCGGACGCATAAAGGTCGGTGCGCCGACCATCACGCTGACTTCCTCCTCGCGAATCGCATCGATGATTTTCTTGGTTTCCAGAGGGCTCGGAACCGTGACGGAGCGGCAGCCGCGCAACAGCGGATACCACATGTTCACGGTGAAGCCGAAACTGTGAAAAACCGGCAGGCAGCTCAACATCACCGAGTCAGGAGGAAAGATGGAGAGCGTCGAAAACTGCCAGCAGTTCGCGAGGATGTTTCGGTGCGTAAGCGGCACGCCCTTCGGCTCACCGGAACTTCCGCTCGTAAAGAGCAGGCCCGCCTCGGCCCGGTCGCCGCGTTTCGGCAGTCCAAGCAAAAGGGGTAACACTTGGTTCGGAAGCAGCCACGCAGCGAGCAACCAAGGAAGTAGTGCCCGTTTGCCGCCGATTTCCTTGATCGTGCCACTCAGATCAAGTGTGCGCTCCGGCCAGGGAAACGCCGCCACCTTGGCACGCACAGCGTCGGCCGAGATGATCGTCTTCACCCCCGAGATACGCAGGCTCGCTTCGAGTGCCGAACGGCCGGCAGTGAAGTTAAAATTAACCGGCACCTTTCCCGCGCAAAGCACTGCGAGGTTGGCAATGCTCGCCCCTGCTCCGGGCGGCAGCACGATGCCGACGCGCGACTCCGGAACCGTCTTGCGAAGATGCCGTGAAAGCGCGGCGGCGGCGGCGAAGAATTGAGCGGCCCTCAATTCGCGGCGACCCGCCGTGCGATCCACCATCACCAGCCGCTCCGGGCGACGCCCGAGGCGGCGGACAATCTCGGCTCCCAGATGACGCTTCAATTGCGGTCTCTGCTCAAATGCTTCGCAGCCGAGATCGAGCAACGCCTGCCGCACGGCAGCGGCATCGGCCTGATCCGCCGGAATCGGTTCGCCCCAAGCCACGCACACGGCGGTGCGCATGATGCGCGGAGATTTGAGCAGATATTTGTTATCAGAAAACGAAAACAGAGAACCCCAGAGTCCATCGTGCGCAACCGGGACGACCGGCACACCGGCCTTGCGCGCCATCATCTCAAAACCGCGTTGCAGCTTCATCAAATGGCCGGTGCGAGAGATGCCGCCCTCTGGAAAAATCAAAACCAGCTCACCTGCTTTCAGCGCATGTGAAACCCGGCGAACCGTATCGAGCGCGTTGGACGGCGAAACCGGAATGGTCCCTGTAAGCTTATAGACAAAACGGAAAAAAACACTGCGACGGGGGAACTCCTCGTGGCCGACAAACCGAATCGGCCGCGGGCAGGCCAGTTGAAGCGCGAACACGTCAACATACGAAAGGTGGTTCGATACGATGAGCGCCCCACCCTGAGCCGGGACGCGCTCAGCGCCGCGCACACGGACATTATAGAGCAGTCGCCCGAGCACCATTGCCGGCCACGCAATAAACCAAGGCGCGTTAGCCCGGGGGAATAAGGGAAGATCAACCATGAACAGAGTTAGCTAGAAACGAGGATCGCGGGAACGTGCTCGGGCAGGAGGATTAGAGGAAGCGTTTCCCATCGAGCCACAGCTGACGGATGTAAAGGTGATGAGTCGCACTCACCGAGGCCTCGACTTCGATCGTGTTAAACGAAGGCGTGCCGCGACCTTCAGGAACGAAAAACCGTTCGATACCATAATCGAGGCGAGGGTTATCCGCTGCGCCCCAAGCCGTCGCGCACACCCATTGACGCGGATCGGTGGCCGACGGAGCCTCCGTGAGAATCTCGTCGATGACCTGATGCGGCCCCTTGCGCTTAAGCACCACAAATACCTCCCCCTCGAGCACACCGGCGCGTTTCACGGATTTATCGGGGCGGTTGATTTCATAGTTCAACGTCATGTAGTCGCCCCGTAGAATGTCGCGTGGATCGACGGGAACCGTTTTCAACAAAACGGTCGGTGCAGTGAGGCGCACCGTTTCGTGATAACCGGCCCAGCCGAGGAGGAAAACAACCTGCGAAGCGACCACCACCCATACCCAACGTGCGGATTTCATGTTCATGCGACCTCCTTTTCCGCGCGCATGGTGGCGAGCCAGCCGCGGCGTTTGCGTTCAAGATAAATACCAAGAGTGAGCACGATCACGCCGGAGATAACGAAGAACACCCCGCCCTCCAACATCGTGCCGAACAGGTCGAAATAACGCGTCACGATGTTCACCGCGATGAAGGCCAACCCGAGGTTCACCCAACCCTCGCGGCCGGTCGCGAGTCCGATGCGAACCATAAAAACGTTTATCACAAACAAAGCGGTCCACGACCATGCGCTCCACAGCCAGCCGTGATCGCCGGGATTCCACCCCGCCAACACTGCGCCAACAGGGACGAGAGCCGCCATAAACCAACACGCGAGCGAAAGCACCTCGCTCCGGCTTTTGCGCCACGCCCCCCATCCCGCCAACGCCACCAATGCCGCCACGAGCGCAACAGGAGCGATCTCCACCGGCCCATTAACACTCCGCCATTCCCAGATGTGACGGAGAAAGCCCAGTAGATACAACCCCGTGCAAACGATCGCTGCGCCCAACCTCTCATGCAACGAAGCGAACGATTCCTGCCTCGTGTGACGCAAAGCCAGCCCGGTCAGCCACACGGCTAAACCCAGCACGCTCATGATCGCCACGAGCCGGACGCCATCCTCCGAGTATTGGTTTCCCCGCAGCAGCGACAGCCACGAGTCGCGCAGGGTGAACTCCATGCCCAACCAGATGAGCAACGCTAGCAAGCTAACCGCTTGTGTGCCCTTCGAACGCACCAGCCATGGCACCATTACGATTCCCAACCACCATACAAAAACCCCCGAAGCCGGGCGGGAATTAAGATGAAAAACCTGACTGACCAGAGCAATTCCAGCCATGAATAACCCCGCTCCTAATACAAAAAACGCATCACCCGTTTTTGGGTAACGACCGGGCGCAATCTTCAGTCGCCAGCCGGCGACATACGAGCCAATGAGCAACGCAATGAGACCGGCGAACTTTATCCAGTCCCCGATCTCCTGCCAATTGGAGCTGATCAGTAGGCAGACACCCGCCAACAAAAGTCCACCGCCCACTGCACCCAAAATGGCCACGAACCGCCCGCCACCGGACGCCTCGGGATGACGCAGGAGCAGGGCGTCGCGTTGATCCATAGTTAACAAACCGTCGTCCACCCAATCCATGGATTCGACCCGCAAACGTTCTTCGAAGGATTTCATAACTCGATAGTGAAGTTGTCTAACCCGGAGGGAATTTGTCTAACCCGGAGGGAATTTGAGCGCTGACAGTGGTTGGACATGCGTAGACCGCAGCTAAATTCAAGCGCCTCATTTTTTTGGCAAACGCCACGCGACCGCGCCGGATTGCAACTGCTTCAAGCCCAACAGCGTCACATTCGCCTGCTTCTCAGAAAGTCCATCGACGACTTGCAGCACGACGGCCTCATAGGCGGGCGAGATCTTCTCCCACAGCCGGCGGCCTGAGGGCGTAAGCATAACACGATACACCCGACGGTCGGCGGGATCATCGGTCCGTCGCACCCAACCGGCCTTCTCCATGCGATCAACCAAACCCGTGACATTGGAGCGATCCACTACCAACACATCGCCCAATTCGCGTTGGCTGATCCCTTCTCCCGCGGCCGCCAAAACGCTCAGCACATTATACTGGGCGGCGGTGATGCCATGCGGACGGAAGAGCCGCTGACCTTCCCGTAAAAACGTGTCCGCCGTCGTCATCACCGCGCGAGTGAGTTCGTAGCCAAGATCGGTGCGCATGGGCTTCGGTTGTGGTGCAGACTGTTTATACGTCAACCAGTTTTAGGCCACGTCCTCAAATCATTGGCTAGCGAGGCGAAGCCGGGGAAATCGTTTTCCAAGCGGCGCGTGTCATGGGCGTGGCGGCGAGCCTCGCGTAACGCGATCTCGGTCTCGTGATATAAATTCGGTCGCTCGGTGCCGTAGATGCGTTGTTTGAGTTCGCGTCGCGTATAAGGCATCCGCAACTCCTCCTGGCCGGTGATCCATTTCTGTTCGGTCACCGCGTCTTCAAGGCCGCAGAGATACCAAGCTTCCATTGCAGGCACGGCCACACCCACGCCACGCAGCACCCGTTCCCGTCCTCGTGCGGGCGAAAGCTTCTTGGTTGCTTGGCGAAAGATCGCCCTCAGCTGACATAGCCTGCACAGCGGATGGTAATATTGCGGCACATCATGCGCAGCGGTGTGCACGATCGAATCGTCACTATCCACGACAACGATAAGCCCGTCCGCATCGGTGTTGAAGTGCAGGTGACGAATGATCGACGGCAGCACCTGCGCAACCGACGGCCAGCCACGAGCGCGCAAGGAGGGCTGCACCCGGATGAACGGCTGACCGAGCACGGCTTCGGCCAGAATCGCAATGGCGGCCTCGTCTGCCGGCGACTCGCTCAGAATGACGAGCTTCCGTATAGGACCGGCTGAAGGCGATTGGTTCATTTGTCTTCAGGAACACCGCCGATCACGCCAGAAAACCACAGATCGCCGAGCGAACCGGACGACAACGTGCCGTTCAAATCCGCGCGTTCGTCGAGTCGGACGAAGCGAGCCGCCGAGCCCTGTTTCTCCGTGATGACTACCTCCTCCGGGTGATCTCGGAAAAGATCGAGCATGTAAGGTGAGTGCGTAGTCGCGATGACTTGGACAGGCGCACGATCCGCACCGGTTTCAGCAGGATAACTGAGCCGGTAGAGCAGGTCGCGGATTTCGCGCAGCATGCGCGGATGCACCCCGCGATCCACTTCTTCGATACATATGATGGCGGGCGGAGCCGGATCGAACGAGAGTGTGAGAATGCCGAGAACGTAGAGTGTGCCTTGGGATAAGCTATCGGCGGTGATCCATTCATTGCCATCCGCCAGCCGCAAGCGCAGCTCAACCGTAGTGTCGGCGTGCGTGACGAAATCCAATTCATCGTATTCGGGCAACATGCGAAACAACTCCGCCGTGAGACGGGCAAACTCTTCCGGATGAGTTGTGCGACGCGCGGCAAGCACAGCAGCCAGATTGCTTCCCGTTGCACTCAGTTCGACGTCGGTCGCCGCGCGAGCCGGAGCCGCGATATCGTCGTGATCGAAAAGGTAACTACGAATGCTCAACAACCGCGTTCGTAGCCCAGTCCAGTCGTTTACACCCTCGCCGGCAGGCAGCGGTATGACCTGCAGGAGATCGCAAACCGCATCGGAAACACAGCCCAGTGAAACCTCAAGACCGTCGTGCGGCGGAGAAAACCGGAACGTAATCTCCGCACCTTCTGGACGGCGTTCAGAGTCGTGACCGGCATCACGGAGCGGGAGTTTCGCGAGGGTGCGCAACCGAAGAATCGCTTGAATGAGACTCGTCTTGCCTGAGCCGTTGGGGCCAATCACGAGATTGAAAGGCGACAGGGCAAGGCTCGTGCTGCGCAGCGCCTTGAAATTCCGGAAAGCAACGGAGGCGATCACGAGCGAAACGTGAGCCAATCTCCGGTGGAGTTCAACGCAAAGGCTTACACCCTAAGCCATCACTTTGAGTCCTTATTTTCGCGGAGCCGTGTCGAGGATCGCGTTCACCGTATCCTCCAATTCCCGTCCATCGACCGCATCGCGCTCAAAATCCGTCCGTGCGGTTTTGAACTGCGCCTCGTTCCCCTTAACCGCAGCCTCATAAAGTCGCCCCATCGAGACCGCGGCGTTGGCGTAGAACGGATGAATCACTCCTAAAACGGACTGCGTTTGGCCCATCCGCTCGGTCAATTCAGCCTTCACCCAAGGCTCTTTTCGCAGCGATTGTAGTTCACCCAGCGGCAGCACGATCTCACGGCCGTCGCGACCCGCGAGCCAACGACTACGATCCGCCAGCCAGAAGCGCGAAGCCTCCGCAGTCATCACGGGGATCGTCCGAAGCCGGCGTTGATGATGGAAGCTCACCTGCCACCACATCTCCATCGCCGCCGCATCGGCCCACAGGCCCTTGTAAGAACGGGGTAATGTATCCACCGGCGCCGCTCCACCAACTATCCCCCGCACCCAGCCACCCCAGCGTGACGAGTCACTTGCTTCCGACTGCAATTGCAAAAACAACCATAACGACGCCAGCTCCCATCCGCGTGACTCCACCCCTCCACGTTTCCACAACAACAGTGCACGCAAAGGAGGAGGAGCGGGTATTCCGGCCGACTCCTGTTGAAACGCATCCTGCAAGGCCGGACGCTCCCGCATCAGGCTCCAAGCCGTGCATGCGTGCTCCAACCAGAGCGGCACGGTGAGTTGCGGTCCCACGCCATGCCACGCGACGGCCTGCCGCAGAATCAGTCCCTGCACAAAGGCCCTCCGCACCACCACGGGGTCGGCATCGTTTGACCAGCGCACCCGCACGCTCACTCGTCCGGGCGGCTCGACCGTCACCGTAAACGGAGCCGGCTCCGACCATTGGTCCGCTGGCACCAAACGCACGCTCACCGGTGAGGGAAACCCCGCCGCGGGTAAACCCAGCGGCCCACTCAATGACGACCATACTGAGCGTCCCAACGCCAATGCAGGCTGCGCATCGGCGACATCGCGCACGATGATTTCAAACTCGCCAGTATTGGTGTAAAAAATCCGCGGTGGCGTTGCCGCCTCCCCGGTCACGGTTGTTGCGATGCCCTCCGTATCCGCATCCTTCGCCTGAGCGAACGCGATGCCAGACGACATCGCCATCGCTACGAACACCACCTGCAACCAGCGCCCGAACCTCATCACGGCAACACTAGGTGCAGCGAGGTATCCTCAACTGCGACCAACTTAAGTTTCTTCCACGTTGCCTTCAAATCCTCCGGCAACGCCTGAGCAGCGAGGATTCGCTCCATGATAAACGGGGTCAAATTGGGCACCATGTGCACCGGCAGTGAACCGAGATAAAGTTCATCAGCTACGAACGTGTAGCCGTTGTCGCTCGGCACGAACTTGCCACGCGTCTGGAACACCATGTCGAGGTTCAATCCCAAGGCCGTCAACTTGCCCAGTAAACCTACCTGCAACACTCCGTTTTTGATGTGAAAATTAACACGTTCAGGGGTGAAGAGAGCGTCCGGATTGGCCGCCGCGCCCTTCTGGGGTTGCGGAGCCGCACTGGCGACCCAGGCATTCAACTCCTCTTCGGAGAACAACACATCCGCCGACGTGCCTTCGGCGAGCATCTGCCGCTTACGCTTCCATTGATGGGCCTTGCTGCTGTTCACCGCGCCATCGAGGAAATACACCTGCCCGCGCTCCGCAGTCTCGGGCGGTTTCGCGACGACCTCGACCGGCTTAAACACCAAGTGCACCGCCGCGAGCAGAACGCCCAATGCCAGACTCAAAACCACCCCGAAGATGATCTCAAAATAGCCAGGACCGTTCAATGCGCGCTCGATCTTCTTATTGGAAGCCATGGTAGTAGGGTGAAATTACGAAAAACGGGATCGAAACGACGGTCTCAGACACCTCTAAGAACTCAGTGCCGCACCGCTTTTTTGCGAGATTCTTCAACAAACCTGAACGACAGGGTGTAGTAAGTCCAACTCGCCGCCAGACCTACGAAGATCGTAAAGGTCATCAACGGAATCCCCGTCACGAGGAAACCAATAAGCGTGAAGGTCGGCACCCAGAAATACGATTTCGTCGAGCGCAACATCGCGATGAGTATCGGCAGGCGAAACGCATCACGATACTCCTCGTGCTTCTGATATTGGTAGATACCCGCCACCGTCAGCGGTGCCGCCAGCATCACCGCCGGCACAATCGGAAGGTAGATGAACACACCGTAATCAAGGAAATGATGAGAGATGTAGCGGAGCGGTGATATGATCACCAACACCGCCAGAATCGGCGCCACGCTGAGCACCAGAAAAATCACGAATGCCGCCGTTCCCGTAACGAACAGCCGACGCCAATCGCCCCATTCCGGAAACTCAACCACGCCACCCCGCCGCGCCTGCTCGATCATCGCATAGAGATAACCGAAGGCAAAAAAATGGGCTATCGGCACAACAAACAACAAAGCGCCAAAGATCGCTTTGAGGAACCAAGACGGGTCGGAAAAGAGGCGTTTGCAAACTTGTTCAAGGGAAGGCATTGCTGCGGGCTATATTTGTCAGAAAGCTAGGTATGCGCCGATGGAATTCACAACCAAATTAAACCAACTCATCGCCGAGGTTGAAGCCTCGCTGGATCAACTCGTGCCCTCGCACGCCACCAGCGGGACCGAGTCCGGCCCCGCGCGTATCCACGAAGCCATGCGCTACTCCCTGCAGGCCGGCGGCAAACGCCTGCGCCCGGTCCTCGCACTCTCTGCCGCCGCGCTTTTCCAGCCGCGCTTTTCCGCATTACCCGCCGCCGTCGCGCTTGAATGCATCCACACCTACTCGCTCGTTCACGACGACCTGCCGTGCATGGACAACGACGACCTGCGCCGCGGCCGCCCCACCGCCCACAAGCAATTCGATGAAGCCACCGCACTCCTCGCGGGGGACGGTCTCCTCACCCACGCATTTTTAATTCTCGCGACGCACTACGCCGCCGATCCCCGTCTCGCCACCTGCTTGGTGCGCGAACTCGCCGACGCCGCTGGGTCCGCCCGCTTAGTCGGCGGACAGATGCAGGATCTCCTCTCCGAGAAAAAGGCCAACGCAACCGCCGCCGAACTCGATTTCATCCATCTCAATAAAACCGCTGCCATGCTCGAAGCCTCCCTCGTGATGGGCGGTCACGTCGGCGGTGCCGACGATGCCGCGCTTACGAGCCTCCGCGCAGCCGGTCGCCACCTCGGCCTCGCGTTTCAGATTATCGACGACGTGCTCGATGCAACCGCCGACACGTCAACGCTGGGAAAAACCGCCGGAAAAGACGCCAAAGTCGGCAAGACCACCTACGTAAGTCTCCACGGCATCGAAGCCGCCCGCCGCATGGCCAAAGAGCAGACTGAATCTGCCCTCACCGCCCTGCGCGCGCTCCCCGGCGACACCTCGTTTTTACTGTGGCTCGCGCAATTAATGCTCTCGCGATCTAAGTGATCAATGAATGAGCGCTCTTAGCAGCGGCCGCACGGAGTTCGAAATGTAGGAGCTTGCTTGCAAGCGATGAGTGGCGAGCGGCCGCCCTCGATATCCGCCCGCCCGTCCGTCCGTCGCCACGGCCCGTCAATCAGGTCAACTTCACGCGCATGCTGCTGAACTCCTCGCATAGCGTGAGGATTTCCTTCGCGGTGGTCAGCGAGAGCGCGTCGGCGGCGAGTTTCCGCGCATCACTCAGCTTCATTGACCGCACCAAGTATTTCACCGCGGGGATCAAGGGAGGCGTCATGCTCAACTCGTCTACGCCGAGTCCGAGCAGCAGGGGCGCGTAGATTGCATCGCCCGCCATCTCACCGCACACGCTCACTTTGATCTTATTCTTGTGAGCCTCATCGATCACAAACTTGAGCATGCGGATCACCGCCGGGTGCGTCGGTTCGTAGAGGTGGGCGATGCGGTCGTTAACCCGGTCGATCGCCAACAGATATTGGATCAAGTCATTGGTCCCGATGCTGAAAAAGTCGCAGTCCTTCGCGAGCAGGTCCGCCGTGATCGCCGCACTGGGGATCTCGATCATCGTGCCGACCTGAAGCTTGGTGTTGAAAGCGATCTTCTTGGCTTTGAGTTCTTCTTTGCACTCGGCGAGCACCGCGTTGGCACGCGCCAGCTCTTCGCGGCCGCTGATCATTGGATACATCAGCTGGATGTCGCCATGGGCGCTTGCGCGGAGGATGGCGCGCAACTGGTCTTTGAAAATTTTGGGGTTATCGAGGCAGAAGCGGATCGCGCGATAACCGAGGAACGGGTTATCCTCCTTCGGGAACAAGTGAGCATGGCCCGCCATGGGTTTGTCGCCGCCCAGATCGAGCGTGCGGATAACCACAGGGGAAGGCGCGAGCGCCTCGGCGACTCCCTTATAAGCGAGATATTGTTCCTGCTCGCTCGGGATATGCCCGGCGCTGAGGTAGAGAAACTCCGTCCGATAAAGCCCCACGCCATCAGCCAAGTATTCCTTCACCAATGCGGACTCGTCCACCTTCTCGATATTGGCGCGCAACGTCACCGTGACTCCGTCCAGAGTGACGGCTGGACGGCGGTTCGCCTCCATGAGGCGTTGTTCAAAACCCTTCTTCTGAAGCTGAATCTGCCCGTAGCGGAAAAGCGTCTGCTGGGTCGGGTTGAGGATAACCAGTCCCTCGTAACCATCGACGAGCAACCAGTCGCCGGGCTGCACTTGCTTCGTCAGGTCGCGCACGCCGACCACGGCCGGCACCTTCATCGAGCGCGCCACGATCACCGCGTGGCTGGTCCGGCTGCCGGAATCGGTGACGATGCCGAGCGCCTGAGAACTATCGATGCCTGCCGCGTCGGAAGGCGAAATGTCGTTGGCCACCACTACGCGTTTTTCAACGAGTTGGCTGAGGCTCTGGCTGGAATGACCGAGGAGGTTTTGCAGCACGCGCTGGGCAACATCACGGATGTCTCCGGCACGCTCGCGCAGGTATTCGTCGTCGATCTCGGAGAAGGCCTTGATGTAGCGCTGCGAAACTTTGTTGAAGCAGGTCTCGACGTTTTTCCCGCTCGATTCGAACTCGCGGATGGTTTCCGAAATCAGGGCTTGGTCCTCAAGGACGAGCAAGTGGGCGTCAAAGATCCGGGCTTCTTCTGAACCCAGATTCTTGTCCACCTCGGACATAATCTTCTGAATCTGCTGGCGAGTGACGAGGATGGCCTGCTCGAAACGGGCGATCTCATCCGCGTGCTTGTCGGTTTCGACCTGGTAGGCCGGAACCTCCACGTCGCTCTGGATATACAAAAACGCCTGGCCATATGCGATCCCTTGCGAGGCGGCGATGCCTTGCACCATGGTTTCGGGTTTACCGCGAGTGTCCGTGGGCATTCAAAACGTCCGTAGTCCGGGGTTGGATTCGGGACGCCTGACGATAACGGCTTCGCGACGCGCAGCGTCAACTCGCTTTTGCTAAACCGCGCCGAGTTTTTGCAACAGTTCAGGCCAGTCGAGTTTCTATCACAAAAGCCTCCGCGCCCCACAGCTCGCGAATACGCCTCGTAATCGCAATCACCGGGGCGCCTTCAGGCAGAAACGCAAAGCACGCGCTTCCGCTCCCGCTCATGCGCGGAGCGAGCGCGAACTCCGTGCGCAAAACCTCCAACCCCACCGGCAGCGCGATCCATTTGGTGAAGGCGGGAGCCTCCATATTATTAAAGAGCAACGCCGCGGCCGGCGCGTCGCCGTCGTCCACCCAAGCCGTCAGCCGTGCCTCCGCTTCGGCGGACGGCAGATAACTCGCGGGCGCTCCCGCCGCCATTTGGCGGTAAGCCCACACGGTGCTAATGGCGAACGGCGGTTTGAAAATCAGCACGCGGCTCCCACGCAACCGGTCGGCCGCACGCGTATCCAAGGGTTGAACCTGCTCGCCTCGCCCCCGCATGACGACGGGGCCTCCTCGCAAAAACAGAACGCAATCCGATCCCAGTCGTGCCGCCACCTGCGCCAAAGCCTCCGCGGATAGCGGTTCTCCCGCGAGTTGATTAAGGGCGAGCAACGCCGTCGTGGCGTTACTACTTCCGCCACCCAAACCGGCGCCGACCGGGATACGTTTCGTGAGCGAAAAATGCGCCCCGCCCGTCCAGCCGGATGCTTCCGCAAAGGCACGCGCCGCGCGCAGCACGAGATTGGTTTCGTCGATTTCAAGAGCGGGGTCGTCGCACTCCAACGAAAAGCCCGACTCGCGTCGTTCAACCGTCAACGTGTCGCCAAACTCCACCGGTGCCGCCACCGAGACGAGGTCGTGAAATCCGTCCGCTCTCCGGCCCGTGATGGCGAGGAAGAGATTGAGTTTCGCGGGACTGGGGAGGACGAGGTGGTTCACGGGAAGGTGCTGTTTCATGGACACAACATCCGCATTCAATCGGCCAGCCCCGATTTTGGTGTTTTTAAATGGTGTCCCTTAGTGTCCATTAATGGTTCTACAGCTTATGCCTTG
The DNA here is from genome assembly GCA_967755175.1 of uncultured Opitutaceae bacterium. Lineage (GTDB taxonomy): Bacteria > Verrucomicrobiota > Verrucomicrobiia > Opitutales > Opitutaceae > Rariglobus. The sequence continues at coordinate 82,518 of CBRAFO010000005.1, forward strand.
CGACCTCATCCTCGCCCTCGACGTTCCCACTCGTGAAGAAGCCGCGCCCATCCTGCGCCAGTTGCGCGGAGAACTGCGCTGGGTAAAAATCGGCCTCCAGATGTTCACCGCCTACGGGCCCGACTACGTGAAGGCCGTCGCCGACGAGGGGTTTAACATCTTCCTCGATCTCAAGCTCCACGATATCCCCAACACGGTCGCCAAAGCCGTCGAGTCGCTCGCGCCGCTGCCCATCGGCATGCTGACGCTCCACACGTCCGGAGGTCGCGAGATGATGAGCTACGCCCGCAAAGCCCAGCTTCAGTCGAAGCCCGACCTGCTCCTCCTCGGCGTCACCGTGCTCACCTCGATGGACGCCACCGGCTTGGCCGAACTGGGCGTCAACGTCACGCCTGAGGCACAGGTTGCCCGCCTCGGTAAACTTGCCTCCGATGCCGGCCTCACCGGCCTCGTGTGCTCCCCGCTCGAAGTCGCCATGCTCCGCTCGCAACTTCCCTCCGGCATCCAACTCGTCACCCCGGGCATTCGCCCGGCAGGGGAAGCCGGTGGCGATGACCAAAAGCGCATCATGACGCCCGCCGATGCCGCCCGCGCCGGTTCCAGTTACATCGTCGTTGGCCGCCCGATCTTGAAAGCCAAAGATCCGGTCGCCGCGACTCGCGCTATTCTCGCCGACCTCAAGTCGGCCTGATCCGTCTCTCAACTCTCATCCCTCAACTCTCAACTTCGTCCCCGCCCCTCCCCATGCCACGCACAGCCGCCATCCTCCTCGCCGCCGGTAGCGGCCAACGCATGAACGGAACCGTTGAGGACAAAGTCCTCGCGCCCCTCGGCGGACGTCCCCTGTTCCTGCACTCCGCCACCGCGTTTGCCGAAAGCGGCGTGGCCGATTTCTACGTCATCGTTTACCGCGACCAGAAGCAGATGCTGGAACTCTCCGCCTACGCGCCAACTCCCGCGCTTTTCGTTCCAGGAGGTGCCGAGCGTCAGGACTCCGTTGCCGCCGCCCTCGCCGCGCTTCCTCCCGATATCGGCAAAGTCTTCATTCACGACTGCGCCCGCCCGTTTGTGCGCGTTGAGCAACTGATCGCACTGCATAAAATCGTCCTCCGCGAAGACGCCGTCGTGCTCGCTCACCGCGTTACCGACACCATCAAAGAGCACCGTGCCGACGGACACTTGAAGAGCCTTCCCCGGGAAAAACTCTGGGCGATGGAAACCCCGCAGGTTTTCTCGCGCGAGCTCATCGTTGCCGCCTACGAAAAGGTCGCCAAGAAGAAGCTCCGCATCACCGACGACGCCTCCGCCGTGGAACTCTTAAAACACCCGGTCGCCCTCCTCGAAAATCCGCACCCGAACCCCAAGCTCACCACGCCCGCCGACATCGCTTGGTTCGAGTATCTGCTGGAGCAGAAAGTCGTGGCATGAGCCTCCGCATCGGTCACGGCTACGACATCCACCGCATCGTTTCAGGCCGGCCGATGGTCCTCGGCGGCGTGCGCTTCGAAACCGATTACGGCCTCGACGGTCACTCGGACGCGGACTGTCTCACCCATGCGATTTGCGACGCGCTCCTCGGTGCCGCCGCGCTTCCCGACATCGGACATTTTTTCCCCAACACCGATCCGGCCTACAAGAACATCGATTCGCAGATCCTTCTCCAACGCGTGACCGCCGAACTCGCCGCGCGTGGCTGGAGCATTGTTAATCTCGATGCCTCGCTCATCGCGGAAAAACCAAAGATCTACCCGCGCCTCGCCGAGATGAAAGCCGCCCTCGCCCGCTCCACCGGCCTCGACGTGTCGCAGATCGGCCTCAAGGCCACGACCAACGAAGGCGTTGACCAAATCGGCGAAGGCCTCGCCATCGCCGCGCACGCCGTTGTCCTGATTCAAAAGACCCTTTAACCATCCGTGACCGTCCTCCGCCTTTCGTGTTTTTTCGTGTGTTTCGTGGGCGCCCTCCTCGGCTCCGGCTGCCTGAAACGCGAGACCGCCGTTGAGCGCGGCAACCGTGAGCAAATCCTTCATCGCGGCATGGGTCCCGAAGTCGCCGATCTTGATCCACACCTCGCCACCACCGCCAACGATTACACGGTCTTGTCCGCCCTTTTCGAAGGCCTCGTCGCAGAAGACCCGCAGACCCTCGCCCCCGCTCCCGGCGTTGCCGAAAGCTGGGAGATTTCCCCCGACGGACTCACCTACACGTTCCATCTGCGCGCCAACGCCAAGTGGTCCAACGGCGAGCCCGTCACCGCCCGCGACTTCCTGGGATCTTGGCAACGCGTGCTCACTCCGTCGCTCGCCGCCGACAACGCCTACCTCCTCTACATCGTCCAGAACGCCGAGGCGTTTCACAAAGGCCAACTCACCGACTTTACCCAAGTCGGTTTCACCGCGCCCGATGCCCGCACGGTCCGTATCACCCTAGAGCACCCCGCGTCCTATTTTCTCTCGCTACTCCAGCACTGGGTTTGGTGGCCCGTCCACCTGCCGACTCTGGAAAAATCCGGCTCGCCCTACCAACGCGGCAACCGCTGGGCGCTCCCCGGCACCTTCGTCGGCAACGGCCCATTTAACCTCAAGGAATGGCGCACTGGTCAACACATCGACGTGGTTAAATCACCGACTTATTGGGATGCCGCCAACGTCCGCCTGAACGGCATCCGCTTCCACCCGATCGAAGATCTCAACGCCGAGGAACGCGCCTTCCGTTCCGGTCAGCTTCATCTCACCGAAGCTCTCCCCGTCGCCAAGGTCGATGCCTACCGTCGCGATCACCCGGAGCTTCTGCGCATCGATCCGTATCTGGGAACTTACTACTACACGCTGAACACCAACCGTCCCTGGCTCAATGAAGCCAAGGTTCGCCGTGCCCTCGCTCTCGCCGTGGACCGGGCCGGCATCGCCGAGAAAATCCTGCGCGGCGGTCAGTTGCCTGCCACCGCCTTCACGCCTCCCGGCACGGCCGGCTACACGCCCACTGCTGGGTTTCACACCGATTTCGCCGAAGCCCGCCGCCTCCTGGCCGAGGCTGGTTATCCCGACGGAAAAGGCGCGCCCATCCTCGAAATTCTCCTCAATACCTCCGAGAACCACCGTATCATCGCCGAAGCGATCCAAGCGGACTGGCACAAGCAACTCGGTCTAGAAGTTCGCCTGCTCAACATGGAGGGCAAAAGCGTCCTCGCCGCCCGCCGCGCCCACGATTTTCAGATCCTGCGCTCGTCGTGGATCGGCGACTACAACGATCCCTCCACCTTCCTCTCTGTTTGGACCAGCGATAGTGGCAACAACCACAGCGGATGGAGCAACCCCGCCTACGATCAGCTGCTCTTCCAAGCGGCCCGCGCCAACGACACCGCGGCGCGCCACGCTCTGTTCCAACAAGCCGAAGCCCTGCTCGTGGCAGACGCGCCCTTCATTCCGCTCTACACCTATACCCACGTCTTCCTGAAGAGTCCGTCCGTCCAAGGTTGGTATCCGACCCTGCTAGACCACCATCCCTACAAACAAGTCTCGTTGAACAGCCAGTAGGCCAATCTTTCGCTTTCTTCGATCGAAGGAGGGACTGCCCACCTAAACCCCCGTTGCCCCCTCATGCGCCCCTCCTTTTTTCGCCAAGTCAGCCTGTTCGCTTTCGCCGCCCTACTGACGCTCACCGCCGGTTGCGCAAAGAAACATCCGTCTTCGTCCGCCGATTCAGCTTCCCCTGCCCCCGCGCCGGCCCGCGAGATCGGCACCAAGATCATTCGCGTCGGTAACGGCACCGAGCCCGCCGATCTCGATCCACACGTCGTCACCGGCGTCCAAGAGCACAAGATCATCACCGCGCTCCTTGAAGGCCTCGTCACCTACGCTCCCGATGGCGGCATCGCCCCCGGCGTCGCCGAACGCTGGGATGTTTCCGACGACGGTCTCGTTTACACCTTTCATCTGCGCGAAAATGCCAAGTGGTCCAACGGCGAGCCCATCACGTCGCAGGATTTCGTCAGTTCTTTTAAACGCATCCTCACGCCGTCGCTCGGAGCCGAGTATGCCTACAAACTCTTCCACCTCGTAGGCGCGGAGGAGTTCAACACCGGCAAGATCACCGACTTCTCCTTGGTCGGTGCCCAAGGTCTCGATGCCCGCACGCTCCGGCTCACGCTTAAACACCGCACGCCGTTCCTGCTCGAATCGCTCCAGCATTATGCGTGGTTTCCCGTGCACATTCCCACCGTCACCAAATTCGACGGCCTCACGCGTAAAGGCAGCGCGTGGACCCGCCCCGGCAATTTCGTGGGCAACGGTCCGTTCGTCCTCGTTGATTGGAAACCCAACCAGAAAATCACCGTCACCCGCTCGCCCACCTACTGGGATCACGCGTCCGTGAAACTCGACGGCATCGAGTTCTTTGCGATCGATAACGCCGAAACCGAAGAGCGCCTCTTCCGCACCGGAAAACTCGATTACACCTACAGCCTCCCGCTCAACAAGATCGAGACTTACCGCCGCGAGCACGCGGACACCTACCGGCAGGATCTCTACTATGGCACCTATTTTTATCGCCTGAACGTCACTCGAAAGCCACTCGACGACAAACGCGTCCGCCGCGCGCTTGCCCTCGGCATCGACCGCGACGCGATCATCAAAAACATCCTGCGCGACGCCGGCCAAACCCCGGCGCTCAACTTCACACCTCCCTCCGCCAAATTCAAAGCGGACGCCCGCATCGCCGGCGACCTCGCCGAGGCGAAACGACTCCTCGCTGAGGCGGGCTATCCCGACGGCAAAGGCATGCCGCCGGTGGAGATTCTCTTTAACACCTTGGACGCCCACCGCGTCATTGCCGAAGCCATCCAGCAGATGTGGCGAACCCGTCTCGGCATCAATGCCACCATCACCAATCAGGAATGGAAGGTGTATCTCGATTCGCAGCAGACGCTGAATTACCAGGTCGCCCGCGCCGGCTGGATTGGCGACTACGATGACCCGCATACGTTCCTCGATCTGTGGGTAACCGGCGGCGGCAACAACCAGACCGGTTGGTCCAACGCCAACTACGACCGACTCCTCCGCAGTGCACTCGAAACGAAGACCGAGGAAGAGCGCATGGCGGTTTACCAAAAGCTCGAAGCCATCCTTGCCGACGAAGTTCCGGCTATCCCGATTTACTTCTACACGCACGTTTACGCCATCAGCCCGAAGGTGAAGAACTGGGCCGTCACCCCGCTCGACAATCGTGCGTGGAAATGGGTGGACCTCGCCGACTGACCCATCGCGGCCTCGTCCGCGGCTCCGTCGAGGCTTACGGTAATCCCGCCCGTCGCGTTGCAGGCGCATTCATCTTGCGTAGGGTTTCTCATCCCGTGGACTCACCTTTACACCCTGAAGCACGTCCCCGGGGAAAATTAATTGGCTTCCGTCACCTGCTCCGACATTCGCTAAGGCTCTTCTCATGTTTCGCTTCATTGCCCGACGTCTTCTGGAGACGATTCCCGTCCTCTTCATCATCGTCACGGCCACCTTTTTCATGGTCCGTTTCGTTCCCGGCGGCCCGTTTGACAGCGAGAAAGCGACCACGCCCGAGATCCGCGCAAACCTAGAGGCTTACTACGGGCTCAACCTCCCGCTCCACCGGCAATATACCAACTACCTGAAGGCGATCGTCCTTCACGGCGACTTGGGCCGCTCCACGAAATACGCGAGCCGCACCGTCAACGAGATCATTGCCGACAAACTCCCCGCCTCCCTCCAACTCGGCGGCCTTTCTCTCCTCATCGCCTTGGTGCTCGGTCTTAGCGCCGGCGTCGTAGCTGCCGTGAAACGCAACACCAAGGTCGATTACATCGCGTCCTCGTTTGCCATGGTCGGCATCTGCGTCCCCACGTTTGTGCTCGGTCCGTTGCTCGTGCTCGTCTTCGCCATCCATCTCGGTTGGTTCAGCGCCTCCGGCTGGTATTCCTGGCAAGACCGCATCCTGCCGTCGCTCACACTCGGAATCGTTTATGCCGCCGGCATAGCCCGGCTCACGCGCGGCGGCATGCTGGAAGTGCTCAATCTCGACTACATCCGCACCGCCCGCGCCAAGGGTGCTTCCGAAGCGCGTATCATTTTCCGTCACGCTTTGCGCGGTGGCTTGTTGCCCGTTGTTTCCTACCTCGGGCCCGCTATCGCCGGCATTCTCACGGGATCATTCGTGATCGAAACGATTTTCCAAATCCCCGGCCTGGGTCGCGAGTTCGTAAACAGCGCCTTTAACCGCGACTACACCCTCGTTCTCGGAACGGTGATTCTTTACGCCGTCCTCATCATCGGCCTGAACCTCGTCGTCGACGTGGTGCAAGTGTGGCTCAACCCCAAGCTGAAGTTCGAGTAAGCCGCACGCCGTTATGCTCTCTCCTAAAAAACTCCCGTCGGCCGAAGTCATCCCCGCGCAACTCGAACGCGGCGTCTCGCCCTGGCTCAACGCTTGGCATCGCCTCCGCCGCAACCACCTCGCCGTCTTCGGCGGCGCGGTCCTGATTATCTTGGCTCTGCTGTGCGTGATCGGCCCTTGGTTCAGCCCCTACGGCTACGAACAGACCAATCTGGAAAACACGTTCTCCCCGCCGTCCGCCAGTCACTGGCTCGGCACGGATCAACTCGGACGTGACCTGCTCACGCGACTGCTCTTCGGCGGACAAATTTCCCTCATGGTCGGCTTGGTCGCCACGTTTGTCGCGCTTACCATCGGCGTAATCTACGGCGCGATCGCCGGCTTCTTCGGTGGCAAGCTCGACCGCGTGATGATGCGCATCGTGGATATTCTTTATGCGCTGCCCTTCACCATTTTTGTTATTCTGCTGATGGTGTTCTTCGGGCGCAAAATCCTGCTGCTCTTCGTCGCCATCGGCGCGGTCGAATGGCTGACCATGGCGCGCATAGTTCGGGGACAAATCATGTCCATCAAGCGCATGGAGTTCATCGAAGCCGCGCGCTCGCTCGGCTTGGGCACGCCCCGGATCATCTTCCGCCACATGATTCCCAACATCCTCGGGCCAATCATCGTTTATACCACGCTGACGATTCCCGGCGTCATGTTGCTCGAAGCGTTCCTCAGCTTCCTCGGTCTCGGTGTGCAACCGCCGATGAGTTCGTGGGGCGTGCTCATCAAAGACGGCGCCGAGCGCATGGAAGAATATCCGTGGCTGCTAATCTTCCCTGGCACGATTTTTTCCCTCACGCTCTTCTCGCTGAACTTCCTTGGCGACGGCTTGAGAGATGCGCTGGACGTTCGGTCTGCAAAAGACTGACACGGGGTGAAAAGATTGAGGTGGCGTGAATCGCGTTCGACCCGTTAATGACCGGGTTTCCATGCGTCGTTTCATTCCCTATTTCCGCTACCTCAAACCGGTGAAATGGCATTTCGTCGCGGCGATGATTTGCGGCATCCTCTACGGTGCCGTGAACGGCGCGGGCCTGCCCTACATGGCCAAGGTGGTTTTCCCCCGGATCTTCGCCGAAAACGCCGCGCCCCTGAGTTCGTGGCAGCTTTTCCTGACCGCACTCTGGTTGCCCGCAGTTTTCATGGCACGTGGTGCCTTGGGCTACACCAACACCTATCTGATCCAGTATTGCGGCGTGCACATGCTGGAATCCGTGCGCAAGGACTACTTTAAAAAGCTCCAGGTTCTGCCGCTCGCCTTCCTGCAAAAACAGACCAACGGCGATCTCATTTCTCGCGGCATTTCCGACAGCAATCAGCTTCAGTCCAGTCTCAGCAATCTCTCCAACGACATCATCAAGCAGCCCGCCACTTTGATCGGCACGCTCGGCATCTTGATCGCCATGGCGTTTAAAGAAAAAGGCGTAGCCCTCGTGCTCGTCTGCCTCGCAACCCTGCCCTTGTGCATCCTGCCGATCCGCCATTTCGGACGTAAACTGGCGCGCCGCGCGAAGCAGCTGCAGAAGCAGATCGGCTCCGTCACCAACATCTTCAGCGAAAATCTTGGCGCCACTCGCGAGGTCCGTGCATTCGGCCTCGAAGCCCGCGAGTTGGAACGTTTCGGAGTCACCACCCGCGCGCTGATCAAGCTCCAGCTCAAGGCCACCAAATACGCGAAGGCCGTCACCCCGTCCATCGAAGTGATCTCCGCCATCGGTATCTCGATCACCTTCATCTACGCCTATCAGGTTAAGATTAAGCTGGAGACGTTCCTCGTGCTCCTGATGGCCATTTATCAAAGCTACGAACCAATCAAGAAGCTCAGCGGCCTTAACAACGATACTAAGCGCGGGGCCGCCGCCCTGGATCGCCTCGAAGCCATCCTTAACGAACCCGTGACCATCGCCGACCCGGCGAACCCCGTCACCGTCGAGCGCCTCAATGGCAACCTCGCCTTCGAGAGCGTGACCTTCACCTACAAAGGCGATATCCCCGCGCTCAAAGATGTCACCGTGCGTATCCCCGCCGGCACCACCTGCGCACTCGTCGGCCCCAGCGGCGCGGGCAAAACCACCTTCGCCAACATGGTTCCGCGTTTCTACGACGTGGGCCAAGGGCGCGTGACCCTCGACGGCATCGATCTGCGCGATATGCGCCTGTCCGACCTGCGCCGAAACATCGCTCTCGTTTCTCAAGAACCCGTCCTCTTCAACGACACTATTTACAACAACCTCCTCCTCGGCCGACAGGACGCCACTCGCGCCGAGGTCGAGCAAGCCGCCCGCGACGCCTTCGCCCACGACTTCATCATGTCCATGCCGAACGGCTACGACACGATCGTCGGCGAACGCGGTGCATCCGTCTCAGGCGGACAACGCCAGCGTCTCGCGATCGCTCGCGCCTTCCTCCGCAACGCCCCGGTGATCATCCTGGACGAAGCCACCAGTTCGCTCGATAGCGAGAGCGAGTCCGTCATTCACCAGGCCCTCAAGAAACTCGTGGTCGGTCGCACCGTGCTCATCATCGCCCACCGCTTCAGCACGATTCGCGACGCCACGATGATCCTCGTGTTTGACCGCGGCCAGATCATCGCCACCGGTTCGCACTCCGAACTCTACGAGAGCAACGCGCTCTACAAGGTTCTCTACGACCGGCAACTCACCAGCGCCTAAGCTGTAGTCCCGCCCGCAGCCCTCAACCATGGCCCGCGAAGAGCCCCAGCCCTTTTCCTTCCAAGCGGAAAAACTCATCGCCGCCTTGCGTCGCGTGCCCGACACCACGCCTGCGCGCATGAAGAAGCGCGCGACCAAGGAACTCTCCGGCTTGGTCGAGGAGTTGATGGTCAAATTCCAGATTGGTCGCGATTCGCCCGAGCAGTTGATTCGCGACAACTGGTCCGAACTCGTCGGCCCTGCCAACGCCCACTACTCGCACGCCGTGCAGATTGATCCGCGCGGACGCCTCACTGTCCTCGCCGGCCACGCGGTCGTCCGCAACGAACTCTTTATCCACCGCCAAGTGATCGTTGAACGCATCCGCAAGCTCCCCGGCTGTGGCCATGTCCGCGAACTCAACATCCGCGCCGGTTAGGGTGTGTCAGGGAAAGACTTTTGCGTTGCTCGTTACCTTGATCGGATGACGAGAAAGAAATCTGCGAAAGATCCACTTAATTTTCGCTTGCCCACGCCACCACGATCTCGGAGTTTGGTCCCTTGCGTTAGTGTAGCTCCGTCGGTTACGGGGCTCCACCATGACTGGTTTGGCATTCCGCCAAATTGGAACGGTGACACCGGCAAACACCGTGGTTTTCACCACGATGGGAGCGGGTGGCACGGGGCCTGCAAACGGTCCCCTACAGTCGTGTAACCAAGTCAAACTCAACCATGTCAACGATCGCCAAGCCCGAAATCATCTCCGAATACAAAATCCACGAAAAGGACACCGGTTCATCCGAAGTCCAGGTCGCTCTGCTGACCGCTCGCATCAATCACTTGACCGAGCACCTTCGCACGCACCGCAAGGATTTCCACAGCCGCCGTGGCCTCCTCCAGATGGCCTCCCGCCGCCGCAAGCTGCTGGACTATCTCAAGCGCCACAACCTGCCGAAGTATAACGAGCTCCTCCAGAAGCTCAGCCTTCGCAAGTAAAGCCCCCTTAGCAACACGGGCGACCCCAACCGGGGGTCGCCCGTTGTCTTTTAAGACACTCGACACAAGCGCGGGACATTTCTGAGTGGTTTGAAGTTTGGGATGTAGGAGCCTGCTTGCAGGCGATTCCTAAAACCTCACGCCAACCAGAAATCTCTCGTCCAAGACGAGGATTGCGAGACGGGTCACCCGTTCAAAATTTAGGAAAGTGACACAGGCATTCCTGCCTGTGCTCCGAGTTCATTCTCTTTCCTCTTTCTCTTAATCTTTCTCCCTCCGGCCTCCCTCCTGACGAACGAGAACGATTAAGAGAGAGGAAAGATCAGATCGAACCTCTCCCACTTTCCCCAAACCCCCGAGCCGTTCCTGCCGCGTGTCGCAGGCGTGCTCTTCCTATCCGCGACGCGCAACCGTATCCGAAAATAGAATAAACATGTCACTGCAGCAGAAACACTCCGTCACGATCCCCGGTCTTGGGATCACCTTCTCCACCGGCACCTACGCCGCCCTCGCCAATGGCGCGGTCAATGTCGCCGTCGGTGAGACCAACGTCTTCGTCACCGCTTGCGCCGCCACCACGATGAAGCCCGGCCAGGACTTCTTCCCCCTCACCGTCGATTACCGCGAAAAATACGCCGCTGCCGGCCGCTTCCCCGGTGGTTACTTCAAGCGCGAAGGCCGTCCTTCCGAAAAAGAAATCCTTACCTCCCGCCTCTGCGACCGTCCTTGCCGCCCCCTCTTCCCCGAGGGTTTTCTGAATGAGGTCCAGATCATCGGCCAGCTCCTCTCCGCCGACCAGCTCAACGAAGCTGACATCCCCATGGTCAACGGCGCCAGCGCCGCCCTCGCCATCTCCGACATTCCGTGGAATGGGCCGATCGCCGCCGTGCGTATCGCCGAAATCGACGGCGTGTTCGTCGCCAACCCGACCATCGAACAGATGTTCCAGTCCTCCCTCGACCTCATCTACGTGGGTAACGAGAAGGACATGCTCATGATCGAGGGTTCCGCGGACCAGATCCCGGAAGACCGCTTCATCGAAGCCCTCGCCTTCGCCCACGAGGCCATCCAGCCGATCATCGCCGGCATCAAGCAGCTCGTCGTCCTCGCCGGCAAACCCAAGGCCACCTTCGCCCTGGTCGGCGCCACCCCGGCCGCCCGCGCCATCATTGAGCGCGTTGTCCCCGCCGAGCGCGTTTCCGCCGCCATCTTCGGCTTCGAAAAGGCCGTCCGCGGTGCCAACGTCAAAGCCCTCAAGGAAGAGGCCAAGGCCGCCCTCCTCGCCGAACTCGGCGAAGGCAAGTTCACCGATGTGGACCTCAACGTCGTCTTCGAAGACCTCCAATACAAAGCCTACCGCAAGACCGTCC
>CBRAFO010000006.1:0-91087 GCA_967755175.1 uncultured Opitutaceae bacterium
CCCAGCGGCAGCTCGCCCGTGAGCAACTCATAGAAGACCACGCCCAGCGAAAAAATGTCCGCGCGATGATCCACGTCCAACGGATGCTCCACCTGCTCGGGCGCCATGTAGTGCGGCGTGCCCATCACGTGACCCGCAGCGGTGAGTCGCGTCGCGGCGGTCTCCACGCCCATGAGTTTCGCGAGGCCGAAGTCGGCCACCTTCACCCGGCCCTTGCGATCCATAAGCACATTCTCCGGTTTGATGTCGCGGTGAACGATGCCCTCGTCGTGTGCGTATTGGAGCGCGTCGCACACCTGTGGGACGATTTGCAACGCCTCGCGTGGCGAGAGCCGCTCCGCCTGCTGGAGCTGGCGCAGGTTCACGCCATCGACGAACTCCATCAGGAAATAGGGACGTCCGCCCGCCTGCCCGAATTCGTGCAGCGCGACGATGTTCGGGTGGTTGAGCTTGGCCAACGCCCGCGCCTCCTGGGCGAAACGTTCCGCGAAACCCGGATCATTGGCCGGTGGCGTGTGCAACAACTTGAGCGCGACATGACGATCGAGCGCCGGCTGCCGTGCCTGATACACCGCGCCCATGCCTCCCGTGCCGACCAAGCGGATGATTTCCAATTGAGGAAACAACTTAGCCACTTCTTCCAGCGAAAGCGGCGGCACGACCGGAGCGCCGCCGGCAGCGGGCGGCTGCGTCTCGCCGGCCAGATGAGTCTGCGTGGCGAGGTTGAGTGCCAGCAGACAGCGCGGACAAAGCCCCTCGGTGGCGCCGGCAGGGATTGGCGCGCCGCATTGCGGGCACGAGCGAGAGGGAGCGGCGGACAGGGTGTTCATCACCGGGTAAATCAGGAAAGCCGGCGCAGTGTTACACGGTTTGTTGAAAAATCTTCAATCGCTCAAAACCGCCAGCAGATGCCGCACCTCGTCGTCGATCTCGGCAGCGTCGGCCACTGTGTGAGCAATCTCCTCGCGAAACACTTCGCGAAACCGGCGTCGCAGTCGATGCACCGCCACGCGCGCCGCGGCTTCGCTCAATCCCAGCGCCGCAGCCACTGGAGCGTAACCGTCTCCGCCTCGGGGCGCCGTGAGATGAACCTTCAGCAGGTCGAATTCCCGCGTTTTGTCCGCCGCGACAAATTCACCGCGCAACCGCGCCATCGCTTGATCGAGCAGAGTGAGCGCCCAACGGCGTTCGTAGATTTTCTCCGCCGAAGCCTCGTCCCGCAGCCCCGCGTGATAACCGCTCTCGGCGAGAGCCGTGTCGAACGTGACGTGGCGGTGTCCGCCACCGCGCTTCACGGCGCGCGCCTTTTCCCATTCGTTCGCCATGAAACGCTTGAACGCCACCAGGAGAAACGAGCGGAAGCGGCCCTTCTCCGGCGCGACCAACCGCAACGCATCCGCGTCGTCCTCCAGCAGTCGCGCGAAAAACGCCTGCGTAAGATCCTGCGCATCGTGAGGCGTGCAGCCCTGTCGCCGCGCGAAGGCGTAGAGCGGTGGCCAGTAAACGCGGCAAAGCGTCTCCAAGGCCGCGCCGACCTCCGGCGAATGTTTTTCCCGCGCCTTCAACACGACGGTCCAGCGGGTAACGGCGAACCGCCCCCGGCTCGCTTCGCCGGTTTTTTTATCGAGGGTGTTCATGGAATGCGTCCGACGGCAAAAGCCTTCGGCGCCCGCCGGTTGTCAACGCGATTTGCCCGGTCGAACGCCGCACGGCGCCAACTCAGAGCGGCCTCATCGCTTGGCCGGCCTGATCTTCGCGGTCACCAGTATCCATGACGTCGTCGGCGGCGTTCGGCTCACGGCCTCGGTCACGAGGTCGCCCGTGATCGTCCAGGAGAACCGGTGCGGCTCGCCGCCGCGCAACACCGCGGTGTTCCCGATCGGCACCCGCACGTCGGCCGCCGCCGCACGCACCACAAACACCGGCGTAAGGGGCTGTGTGGCCTCCGCAGACGTCTCGCCCTCGGCAAGTTTTCGAAACCCTTCAAACTCGGTCGCCTGCGGTGCCAGGCTCAGCTCGATGGTTCCGTTTGCGCGCACGCGTGGCGTCACCGCCAACTCCACTCCGACCGTGCGACCCGCAAACTTCGCCGGCACCCAGCCGGCGCCCTCCTTCTTTTCCCAACCAATTGGATACCGCATCTCATCACCTACCACCATCCTCGCCGGGTTACCCGAACCTACCGTAACCCTCGGCGAAACCACAGGCGAACCCTTGCGCTTCTCCAACTCGGCGAGCGCCGCTTCGAGCTGCACCGGCGTCAACCCCTCAGGGCGCCCCGCCGCCTTGATCAGCACATCGAGCGCACCTTCCACCGGCGGCTCGCCTTGGATTTCGATGAACCGCGCCTCGACTTCGACCGGAATCGAAACGTCGGCCAGCATCGCGAACCGCTCATCTCCGACCACTCGAACCCGCGTCGCCTCGTCGGCCCACGGGTCGAAGACGAAGCGTTGGCCCAGTTGTTTTCTCAACACGCCGGCCACCGCGATGCGCACCGCCAGATCCGAATGCAGCAGTCCATCGAACAACGACGAGGGCTCCAACGCCGCGCGCGCCGCCAGTTGCCCGAGAGCAAAGGTCTTCGCCTCGGCTTCGCCCCGCGCAGCCAGTTCAAACACCCGCGTTTTCGCCTTTGCCCAGCCCTCGTCCGCGCCGCCGCTCACCTGCGCTATCAACTCCTTCAACTCGATCTGACTCCGTGCCGTCGCCTTCGCCATCTCGACCGCGCGGGTCTTCCCGTCTTCAAGCCAGCCGCGAAACGGGTCCGGCTCGGTCATGCCCACCAATCGCGCGATCTCTTCGCCGCGTGCGTTGACCATCACAAATGCCGGCACGCCGGTGATCTGATAACGCGCAACGAGGTCCGTTTGTTGATCGAAATCGAGCTTGATGCGCCCGAACGGCTCCAGTCGCGAACGCACGCTGGCGTTGCTCAACGTCGTGCGCTCCATCTGGTGGCAAAAGCCACACCACGTCGCCGTGAAAAACAGCACCGTGGGCGCACCCTCCAAAGCGGCGTCCGCCTTAAAGTCGGGGAGCTTCGCGGACCAGATATCCGCGACCGGTGCCGGGGCCGCAGCCGCAGGCACCCCAGCAGACGGAGCCGCAAGCCCCGGCATCACGCCCATCACCACCGCGAACCAGATCGCCCGCCCCCGCCCCCTCGCCCACCTCCATGCGCACACTCCCCCCCACGCGGCGCGCCAGCCGATTCGTTTGTCACTTATTAAGTGACAAACTGGATTGGGGATTGGACTGAGCTCGTGGCCAGACAGGGAACGTGATCGGTGACGTGGTTTCATGATTTCGGCTCCTTGCCGTGTTGGATGTGCCACCAAAATTTGTCCCATTCGAACGGCCGGCTGAAATCGCCGTGGTGGCACTTCAGGCAATCGCCCGGCCCGATCGGACGGAAATGCGCGGTCACCGGTCCTCCGCTCTGGCGCTGGGCGATGTGCGTGCTGCCCGGGCCATGGCAGCTTTCGCAGCCGACTTGAGTGAGTTTGGCCGCTCCGTATTCGCGCCGGTAGCCCGAGGGCGTGCCGAAGCCCACGGTGTGACACCCGATGCACGAGGGATCGGCGTCCGCTCGCTTCTCGACCAACGCGTTGAACGCGCCCGAGTGTCCGCTCTGCTGCCATACCTTGGCCGCGCCCGGGTGGCAGTTCATGCACGCCTGGCTGCCCACGTAACTCGCTCCCGCTCGCGCGCCCGGTATCCGCTCCGCCATCACATGCTCCGGTGAATCGACCGCCAGCCTCGTTTGCCCGACTTCACGCTGATAAGCCATCACCAACGCCAGAATCTCGTCGTGTTCCATGTAGCGCTTGTCGAGCAAGGTGATCGCGTGCTGGCCGACGAAGGGCGGCCCCGCCTTCGGCAAAACCAGCTCCAGCGCGCCAAACGACTTCGCCTCGTTCGCCGTGTAGTAGATGTAGCTCTGCCCCTGCTTTTGCAGCGCCTGCGCGGGCTGGCTTACCTTGCCGCCGAGAATCAGACTGAACTCGTAAAATTGCGCGGAGAGCGCCGTCAGCGACGCCTCGTCGGTGAACGCCAACAGCACCAGCACATCGGCCTCGCGCATCACCGCCGGCAGGATGCGCCCAAGACAAGTCGCCATGTCCTCCACCGCCAGCCCCTCGCCCAACGTGTCCGCCAACCCGCGCGGATCGACCACGCCCACGAAGGCGATGCGTCGTCCACCTTCCCTGATGACCGTCCAGCCGGGCAACACCGGCTTGCCTGTCGCGCGGTCCAGCAGATTCGCGCTCACCAGCGGCATCGGCGAAGCGGCCGCCACGGTGCGCAACGCCTCCGCCGACAAGCCCGCCTCGCGGTGGCCGGCATTCAGCACGACGTAACGCATTTCCGCATACGCCTTCACGACCTGCTTGTATTTCAACAGCTGGTAATCCTCCGGTCCTTCCAGGGCATCGCCCACGTCCACGCCGATCGCGCCGGCAAACGGACCATCCACCTCGATCGCGCTGCGCAGGCGGGCCAAGCCGCCGTATTGTCCGCTGAAGCAGCCGCAGTGGGTGAGGCGCCCGTGCGTCTGCGACGTGAAAAACAACGGCACGACCGGCGCGTCTCCGTTCGATCCGCTTGGTCCTGACGCGCCGCCCGGCCGACAGCCGCCTAGGAGCAGTGCGATGGCGAGCAGCAAGAACACGACTCCGAGACCTCCGGGAAGTGGCATGGGCATCCTGCCCATGGGATGGCAACCGGGTGGCCGAGCCGCCCGAACGAACCACGGGCGGAGCGCCCAATGCTGCTCACCCGGTTTCGGCTTTCGGCGGAGCGGCGACGTCCCCGTCGCCGACTTCCTTTGCGCCGGGTGCGAAGTGAACGGCATTGGGCGGGACGCCCGTGCCACGCCCAACCGGATCGACACGAGGTCGAGCCCTGCACGAAACGATTCACGCGGTTGCTCAATACAGCAGCACATACGTCAGGATGTTCACGTTGACCGCGGCGGATTGCAGGATCTCGTTTCCGCCGCAGCAGCAGCAGCCCTGCGCGTTGCCCACGTCGTTGAGCCCCTCCTTGGAGTGAATCATCACGAGGCGACCGTTGACCTCCAGGCCCTCCAGCAAGGCGGTGTTGCCGTTCTTGCACTTGAGCGAATCGATTTTATTGAGCACCGAGAACACCGGATGCGTCATCGGAATTTTGACGAGCTTGTATTCAGGCAGGGCGAGCTCGATCTCCTTCCGCAGGGATTTGTCCCAGTCCTCGTTGGAGCAGCTCGGGCTCGACAGGAGGAAGCCGCCGTTGAGCAGGTATTGGCGGAGATTTTTCCGCTCGCGCTCGGTGAGCGTGAACGCGTCCTCGCCGGAAAACACGCAGAAGGGCAGATCGAACAGGCGATCGGAATCGAGCCGCACTGCGCGAAAACGCTTCTCCACTTTCAACGTCGTCGAGGTGGCCACGTCCGTGAGGAACTTGTCCGCGAAACACACCGAACTGCGGTTGCCCGCATAGATGAGATTACCGCAGGGCACCATGCCCGGCTCCAGCGGTGCGGTCGAGGGCACCACCGGGTCGGGGTGCTCGGGCTTCTGGTTGGTTCCAGCCGTCACGAGAGACGCGAAACCACACGACACAACGAGAAGGAGGACGAGGCCGGTCGGGCGGAGCATGTTCATGGGCGGGTGATTTTTTTGAAATATTCGTCAACGAGGGCGCGGTATTCATCGACCGAGCTTTCTCCCGGCACGGCGTCGGAATGGCGGTCGGCCGGATTTAGACCCTTCATGACATCGGGACGGTCCAGCTGCACCGCCGGCGATGCGCCCTCGCCCGTCCCGTGCCCATGGCCTCCCGCGCCCGTCATGCGTTGCGCGGAGGAATCGCCTTTCGGGCTCCCCTCGTTGCCCATGACCGACGGCTGCTGTCCGGTGCTCATTGAGTAGCCCGAACCGTCGCCTTGGCCGCGGCCACGCCCCATGCGCGGGAAACGTCCGCTGCCGTTGCCGTCGCCGCCTTTGAGGCTCTTGCACATCTGCGCAAAGGACTGCCCCTTGTTTCCGGGCAGCCTGAGCTTGAGATAGTCGTCGAGTTCATCGCCTCCCGGACAGTTCCCGCCCTGGCACTGGCTGAAGAGCTTCGCCATATCCTGCTCAAGTCGGCGGGCGAGCAACGCGCCCTGCGCGCCATCTCCTTCGAGCATGCGTTCGGTCGCCGCGCCGGCGGATGCCGCCATGCGTTCCCTCTCAATCGCGTCGGCCAGTTTCTCCGCGCTGGCGCAGGCCTTGGGAAACTCCTTTTTCGCGGCTTCCGACTTCTCGCGCAGACGCGCGGGCAACGCCTCCAACGATTCGCGCACGGCTTGTTGCTGCGCCGCGAGGTCTTTGAGCGCGAGCTGGTCCTCGCGATTGAGCGGCCCCTTGTTTTCGTAGGCGCGCGCTTGTTCGGACAACGCCTGCTGCGCCTGGTAGAGGCGCTCGAATTGATTGAAGGCGTTGATCACGTCGTGCAACCGGCTGAGGTCCTGCAGCGGCTTCTCCACCGAGTCGGCGAGTTTCTGTTCCTCCGCGCCAAGTCGCTCGGCGTGCTCCTGTGCCTCCTGCTCCAGCTGCTTGAACGTCTCCGGTGCGAGCGCGCGTTTGCCGTCCGGCTGCACGGAGGATTCGGCCAGCGCGCCGACCGCACCGTTGTTCAACGCAACGCTGTTGACGATTTCGTTGGCCTCGCGGGTGAGCTGCGTCTGGAGGTTCTTCTCGAAATCGTAGAGCGGGTCCTTGCGCACGAAAGTCCGCATGCGCTCCGCCTGCTGCTTCAGACGCTGGTTGAGTTCGCTCTGGCGCGCCGTGAGCGCATCGAACTCCTCGGCCGCGGCCTTGGCCTGCTCCGGTGTCTTCATGCGCTCGCGCAACGCGGCGGCATCCTTGGCGAGTTTGTCCTGCGCCTCGCGCAGATCATGGAACGCGTTGATGAGCTCCTGGTATTTTCCGGAGAGGTCGCGCACGTCGGTGGCTTCGCGGATGAAGTCGTTGTATTCCTCCTCGGAGATGATCGTGAGCGTGACCGTCTGACTGCGGGACAGCGCCGGCTCGGGCGCGTTGTCGATCGCCTCGGCGAAGAGGCTCAACCGGTCCCCGGAACGCACACCCAGCGCGACAAAATCGAAGACCAACGCCTCGGCCGCGTAACGTTGCGCGCCTTCGTAGGTGATGACCTTCGGCTCCGAATACACGCCGTTCAACGCCCGGTGAATACGCAGCGTGCGCACGCCGTAGTCGTCCGAGGCCTCGAAGCGTGCGTTGAGCTTAAAGTCGCGGCTCACGTAGCCGTCCTGCATCGGCTCGGCCACACGCACGGTGGGCGGCAGATCGTGCGTCGCCGAAACGAAGGCCTCGGGCTGTTCGTCGGAGGGCAGCCCGGCGATATCGGTCACGCGAAACTTGAGCCGCACGTTGTCGCGCACCGTGAGCGCGCCGCCGACTTCCTTCTCGCCGCGCACCGCCAGCGGCACGCGTTCGGTGCGGCCATCGTCGCCGGTCACTTCCATCACGCCATCGCGGAGCGGGCGATTCGATTGCAGGCGGAAGCGCAGCTCGCTGCCGCCCAGCGCCGTCGCGGATTTAAACGCGAACGGGCGCTCCTCGGGTTTGATCGCCGTGTAGGCCGGCGACACGGTTTCCAAAAATGCGCGTTCGATCTTCGGCGTGAGCAGCACCCGCAACGTCCGCTCACGACTGTAGAAGGATCGGTTGCGCGCGTGGGCAACCAGCACGAGGTCGGTGCGCACGTCGGCGATTTCCTGCGTAAAGCCGTCCGCGCCGTCACGAATCAGCGGAAGCGTCACCGCGGCGGCAGGCTTGCCGGGCGGATGCGCGGTGAGAAACAGTTCGCGCGGCTCGTGGCCGGCCCAGCGCACCTTCACGGTGAACTTGCCGCCATATACCACCTCCGCACCCACCTCGCCCGGATCGGTAATCTCGACGCGGGTAAACGCATACGGCGGGTGATCGCCGAGCGGATCGAGAAAGCGCGGCAACACGATCAGCGTCACCGGATAAAACACCGCCAGCACGGCGATAAACCCGAGCCCCGCCCAGCCCGCGTGCTTGAGCCGGCGTCGCGCTTCGCCCGTAAGCGCAAGGCGCGGCAGGTCGGCGCGGGCGAGTTCGGCGTCGTAGCCGCCCACGGCGCGCGCGGCGAGCGAACGCGTCAGCTCCGGCAGGCGCGCGTCCTCCGCCTGCGAAGAGAGTTGGAGTGCGTTGATGAGCTTCGAGCCGAGCTGCGCGTCGCGGCTTTCCAAGAAACGGGCCGTGCGCTCGGGCGGGTTGCGCAACAACCAACCGAGGCGCACGCATGCCGCCACGGCAGCCAATGCCGCAAGCGCGCCCGCGACGAGCAGGCCCAGTCGCGCCTCCGTGCCGAGTTGGAAAAACGCGTCGGCCGCAATCGCCAGCACTGCGAGAACGAGCAGCGCAGGCAACAGTCGCCAGCCGAGCACGCGCCCCTTCTCGCGTTGCCACACGCGGTCGGCGGCGGCGAGGCGACGGAGGAGGGCTTCGGTTTCTCGGGTGGTTTTCATTTTACGACAAGGTCAGCAAAGTCCCCAGCGGCGGCGCAGATACCAATCCGCGCCAAACAGCGCGCCGATCAGCCAGAAGATCCAGGCGCGATCCCACGCGGTGATTTTCCTGATGCGCGGCGCGTCCTCGACCGGCACCACTTTGGCGGCGGCGAGCATGCCGGCGAATTCGGACGGCTTGAGCACGCGTCCGCCGCTCGCTTCACACAACCGCCGCAAGTAGGTGAGGTCGGTCGCGACGTCGGTCTCCTCGACGTTGTCGTCGTAGGTGCTGAAACGCACGGTCTGCTTCGTGGCGTCGGGCAAGGTGACCTCGGCGCGGTAGCGGCCGGTTTTCTGCGGAACGTAGTCGGCCTCCAGTCGCTGCGCCGTCGAGCCGCCGGGCACGGCGCAATTCAGACGGGCGATCTCCACGTTATCTTGGAAAAGAGTCAGCGGGACCGCTCGCGTGGATTCCTTGGCGTCGCGCGCGACGATGCGGAAGCGGATCTTTTCGCCGAGAAGCACGTTGGCCGTGTCGGCGCGAAACGTGAACCGCGTGTCGGGCATGAGGTCGCGTCCGCGCATGAGCCAGAGCACCGTCTGGTCCCAAAAGCGGTCGAACACCGTGTTGGCCGCCTCGCTCTTCGCATTGAAAGCCCAGCGCCAGAGCCCGTCCACGCCGATGCTCAGCACTTGGCCGGCACCGTGGCGGCGGTGCACCATCGCGGGAAACTCCGTGCCGTCGCCGGCCTCGGCCAGCGTGGCGGCGAGCGGCTTGCGGTCGCCCGACTCGTAGGCGCCGATCAGCTCGGGCATCGCGCCGCCTTGGCCGGTGGTGGTCTCGGCGGCGTCGGCCAACAGCTTGAACGGCGCGACACCGCGTCCCTCGCGACCGACGCGCAGCGGAACACGTTGAGTGACCGCGCGCCCCCAGGTCACCGGTTGCAACGCGCCGCCGAGGTCCTTGCCCGAGAAAGCGTCGCCGCGACCGAACACCACCACGCCGCCCTGTTTGTCCACGAACTCCTGCAACGCCTGCGCCTGGCTCCAGGTGAGCAGCGTGTCGATGCCTTTGCCGAGGATGACAATGTCGTAAACGTTCCACTCGGATACCGTGGACGGCACGCGAAACGCGTCCTTGCGCTCCTCGGTGCGGACGACGCGCCAGCGGTCCTTCGCGTAGGAGACAACGCTGTCGAGATCGAGCTTGTCGTTGCGACGCAGCGAGCGCTGGAGGAACGTGGTGTCCCAATACGGCTGCGCCTCCAGCACGAGCACGCGGATCTTTTTATCGATCACGTTTACGTAGGTGACCGCGTTGTTGTTTGCGTTGTCCACTTCTCCGGCGAGCGGGTCCACGCGAATCTCGTATTCGAACTGGCCGGCCTTCTCCTCGACCACGTCGAAGCTCAACGGCACCTGCGCCTCGTCGCGCACGACCACCGAACGCGCTTGCACGACGCGTCCTTCGCGGAGGAGCGCGACCTTGAGCGTTTCATACGGGCAGCCCAGCGGACGCACCGAGGCGCTGAGCCGAATAGTCTGCTTGGCGTAGTGGAACGGCTGATAGGACGTGATGCGCACGGAGAGGTCGCGCACGTTGCCCTCTCCACCAAAAGGCACCGCGTAAATGGGCACCTGGAAGTTGCGCGCCAGCACCGCGGTTTGCGTCGGGCTGGCCAGCTCGAAGTCATGGCCGTCGGTAAACAGGAACAACGCGTGCGCCCCCTCGCCAGGCCGGAGCAAACCGAGCATCGTCTGCACCGAGGTGTGTAGCTGCGTGGTCCGGGCCTCGGGCTTCAGCTCGGCCAGCGGACGTGTGAGCGGCACGGCGTTTTCGCCGAAGGAGAAAAGACGGATGTCCGCCGGCGCGGACGCGGACGTGGCGCCGGAGCGCGGAGCAACACCGGCGTCCCACAACAGTTCGCGGGCGGCGTCAAAGCGAGTGAGCTTGCCCGCGTCGGGCTGGCGCATGCTGCGCGACGCGTCGAGACCGACGAGCATGACCTTGCTCTTGGTTTCCACCGGCAGCGGCTCGATGCGCGAAGGCTGCATCAGGATGAGGAGCACCAGGGCGAGCGCGAGGAGGCGGAAGGACAACAGGACCACACGGCGCACGGGCGACAGGTTGCGGCCCGTCTGGAGGTAAACCCACACGGTCAACCCGCCGAGGACGAGCGCGAGCAAACCGATGAGCGGGACCGGCACAAGCGGGTCGAACACGAGGTCGCGAAGTTCGGCGCCGGGGTTCATCGGGCGAGCCTCCGAAAGACGAGTTGCAAGGCGAGTTCGAGCAGCAGCACGCCAAGTCCTGCGATGAGCAGCCACGGCACGAGCGAGCGGCCGTGGGCGATCTCGTCGTAGTCACGTTGACCTTCGGCGAAACCGGACTGCTGACCGGTCGCGAGTTGGGCGGGCAAGTGGGATTTGTCCACGGGGCGCAGGTCGGGTTCATCGGGGTCGGCGTTGACGGCGTAGGCGTATTTGATGCGTCCGTCGGTGAGCGTGTAGAAGCCGGTTTCCTCTGCGGAAAAACTGATGCCGGCGCGCTCGCCGAGCGGCTCCTGGCGCACGTCGATCACGCGGCTCGACGGGCTGGTGAAGGGCTGGCGGCGCAGGTCGGCGCGCCACACTTCGCCGGTGACGAGTTGGCCGGCGACGAAGGCGAGCGGCGCGGGTTCACGGGTGTCGAGCTGCTTGACGAGGTCCTGCACCCACGCGGGGAAAATGCGCTGGCGGGCAAGGTTGCTGGAGAATTCGCCGACCGAGAAGTTCATCAGCACGAGCGTGCCGAGGCCGTGGCCGGTCATGGCCATCGCGGGCGTTTCGTCACCGAAGCGCAGAAGGATTTTCCCGGCGCCGGTCGCGCTGGCGGTGTGGAAATCATAAAACTCCAGCAGGCCGAGATCCTGGCGCAGCGTGCCGCGGAAGAGTCGGAGCATGCGCGCCTTGAAGTCGCCCGTGACGAGTTGTTGTGCACCGGAGCCGACGTTATCGCTCTTGCGGAGCGGTCCGACGCGCAGGGGCAGCGGCGTGTCGCCCATGGCTTTTTCGAGCCGGGCGAGGTTGTCCGTGTCGGTGTCGCTGTCGAGGAACCACACGATGCCGCCGCCGCGGTGAAGGAACTTGGCGAGGGCGTCGATCGCCGCGTCGTCGAGGGGACCGCAGCGGGTGATGAAGAGTTTGCTCGAACCGGCCAGCCGCGCGGCGTCGAACGATCCCGATGCGAGGTGGCGCGGGAGGAGCGAGCCGGCTTGTTGCGCGTAAGGGTTGAGCGCGGCGTGGAGGAAACGCACGGGGTCTTTGCCGGCGTCGCCATCGGCGGAGAGCGTGACGATGTCCTCTTTTTCGAGCACGGGGAGGACGAGCACCCAGCGGTCGTCGGCGGCGAGGTTGTCGGGTGGCAAGGTGACCTCGCACAGGTGCAGGCCGGGCGAAGTCTCGGGCACCGGGATGGTCACGCGCACCGAAGACCACGGGCCGGCGGACACGGGCTGTTGCACCTGATGACGTTGGTCGATGCGCACCGTGACCACGTCGTCGAGCGGCGCGGAGGAGAAGTTGCCGATGGTCACTTCAAGCGGGACCGAGTCGCCCGCGAGCACTTGGGACTGGTTAAGTTCGACGCCAAGAATCGCGTGGTTTTCTGGCGAGACCGCGCCGACATCGACGAAGAACAACTTCGCGCGGTCCGCGAGCGGGGCGAAGTCCACCAAGGCCCAGTTGCGCCGTTGGAAATCGGACACGTAGTAAACCTCGACGCGGCCCTTGGTCGTGGCGAGCAGGCGGGCGGCGGCGGCATTGGCCAAGGTGAAATCGGCGCGGGTCACACCCGGCATCAGCGCGTTCATGAACCGCTTCGCCTCGCCGAAATTCCGCCCAAACCCGCTGAAACAGACGGTCGGCGTGTGCGCGACGGCGATCACGTTGACCTCGTCGCCATCACCGAGCGTGCCTAGGATTTTGCCCCCTTCGATGACGGCGCGCTGGCGGGAGGTGAGGCCCGCTTGCTGGTATTCCATGCTCAATGAATGATCGATGATGAGCAGGACCTGGCGGTGGGTTTCCTTCGCCTCGGCGGAAGCGCCGAAGCGATCGAGCACGGGCTTTAGAAACACGAGCAGCAGCAGGAGCAGAAACAGCGTGCGGACGAGCGTGAGCAGGCGATGACGCCACTTGTAGATGCGCGAGCGCTCGGCGGCGGATTTTCGGAGGTGGGCGACCGAGGAGAACCAGAAGCGTTGAGGGAAACGCTTGTTAAGGAGGTGAATGACCAGCGGCAACGCGAGCAGCCCGGCGAGGGACCAGAGGAGCGGGGCGTTGAGAAACGTCATGGCGCGTGGGCGGGCGTGGCGTTGCTCAACGGATGGGTCCGCGGAAGCCCAGGTAGGCTTCCAACACGCGGGTATAGTCGTCGGCGCTGTTCACTTGCTGGTGCTCGATGCCACGGGCGGCGGCTTCGCGCGCCACCGTGTCGATGGTGGCGCGGATGTTGTTCCGGTAGAGCACGCGCACGTCCTCGGCGTCCACCTCGATCTCCTCGGCGGTTTCGAGATCCACGTAACGCGCCACGCTGTGCGCGGGCAGTTCGAGTTCCTCGGGGTCGAGGACCTGGAGCAGGAGGATCTTGAAACCGCGGTGCTGAAACTGCGCGAGTGCGTCGAACAGCGAGGCGGGATCGGCGAGGAAATCGGAGAGCACCACGAGCCGTCCGCGTTTGCGGCAAACCTCGGCGGCCTGGCGCAAGGCCGCCGGGAGATCGGTGGTGTGCTCGGGCTGCACCCGTTCGAGCGCGGTGACCATCTCGTGCAAGTGGCGGCGCGTGCCTCCGGGCGGAAGCCAGGTTTTCAGCGTGTCGGCGAAGAGGCCAAGGGCGGCCTTGTCGCCCTGCTTCGTCATGAGATAGGCGAGCGCGGCGGCGATGCGAGCGGCATGGTGAAACTTGGGCGCGCGCGCGCCGCCGCGGAAACGCATCGAGCCGCTCGTATCAACAAGCAGATACGCCACCATGTCGGTCTCGTCCTCGTAGCGGCGCACGAAGAGCCTACGGGAACGGCCGTAGGCGCGCCAGTCGATGCGGTCGATGGCATCGCCGGCGACGTAGTCTTTATAGTCGCGAAACTCCGCCGAGGAACCCGGATGCGGGGAGCGGTGACGGCCCGAGAAAAAACCATCCACCGTGGTCTGCGCGAAGAGCAGGAGGTTTTTAAACCGGTCCAATTCGTCGGGCGACAGCAGCGCGCCGGGATAGCGCAACTCGCCCGCCTTCAGAGGCGGTTGCGTGGCTGCGGACGGCATCGTGGTCGATGGACGAAAAGGCACCGGTGCGGGCTTTTGCGCACCGGGGAGCGGAGGAGGACGGGGCGGCTGGAAGGCCATCGCGAGCGCGGCGGGCGGGCGGCTCAGTAGGCTTTTTCCGGCACGGATTTCACGAGCGCGGCGACCACATCGCGGGCCTTCTTGCCGGCGCCGGTGGCGCGGTAGTTGGTGATCACGCGGTGTTGCAGCACGGGGCCGGCGACCTCGCGCACGTCCTCGGTTTCGGGCGTGAGCCGGCCCTTAAGGAGCGCAAGGGCCTTGGCGCCGAGGATCAGATACTGCGAGGCGCGCGGACCGGCGCCCCATTCGACAAAGTCCTTGGTGGTCTGCGGCGATTGCGCGTTGGCCGGGCGCGTGGCGGAGGCGAGCGCGACGGCGTAGTCGATCACGTGGTCGGACACGGGCGCGGCGCGAACGAAGTGTTGCACGGCGAGGATCTGCTCGCGATTGGCCACGGGCGAAAGCGTGATCGGCTCCTGCAACGTCGTGCGACGCACCACTTCGGCCTCCTCGGCGCGCGAGGGATAGTCGAGGTGCAGCGAAAACATAAAGCGGTCGAGCTGCGCCTCGGGCAGCGGATAAGTGCCTTCCTGCTCGATGGGGTTTTGCGTGGCGATGACGACGAAAGGCTCGGGGAGTTTGCGCGTGTCGTGGCCGACGGTGACCGCGCGCTCCTGCATGGCTTCGAGGAGGGCCGACTGGGTCTTCGGCGGCGTGCGGTTGATTTCGTCGGCGAGCAGCAGGTTGGTGAAGATGGGGCCGGCCTGATACTCGAATTCGAGGCGACGTTCCTTTTCTTGAAGGAGTTCGGAGCCGATGATGTCGCTCGGCATGAGGTCGGGGGTGAATTGAATGCGCTTGAACGACAGGTCGAGCGATTCGGCGAGGGATTTGACCAGCAGGGTTTTGGCGAGGCCCGGCACGCCGATGAGCAGGCAGTGGCCACGGGAAAACAGGCTTACGAGCAACAATCTCACGATCTCGTCCTGCCCGACGATGACCTTGCCGAGTTCGGCGCGGATGCGTTGATAGACCTCCTGGACCTTCTCGGGGGTTAAGTCGCTCATGGTGCGGATTGTTTGTCAGCTGATCGCAGATACGCCTCCAGCCCAAAGTCGCACCTGTTGCAGATTTCTGGAGGTTTTCCGATAGGCCGGCCCGAGTTCCCCCGATGCCGCGCTACGCTCCGGCTCCTTTCTTGCCATTTGGGAGCCTGATCCGTTGTTTGCGTCAACGTATCCATGAACGACGCGGCCTTTGACGACGACACACCCGCTTCCGTCCGCTCCGAACCCGGAGAGGTCGGCATCGTCGAGCCGCGCGATTTCATCACGACCGAGCCGTTCACCTTCGACAACGGCCAGTCGATCCCCGGCTTCACCCTGCGCTACGAGACCTACGGCCGCCCCAACGCCGCGCGCGACAACGCCGTGCTCGTCTGCCACGCGCTTTCCGGCGACCACCACTGCGCCGGCATTCATTCGCTCGGCGACCGTAAGCCAGGCTGGTGGAACAACCTCATCGGTCCCGGCAAGGCCCTCGATACCAACAAATTTTTCGTTCTCTGCTGCAACGTGATCGGAGGCTGTCAGGGCTCCAGCGGTCCGTCGTCCATCGACCCGCGCACCGGCCGGCCTTACGGCATCACGTTCCCCGCCGTCACCATTCGCGACATGGTGCGCACGCAGAAGATCTGGCTCGATTCCCTCGGCATCGCGTCGCTCTACGCCGTCATCGGCGGCTCAATGGGCGGCATGCAGGTGCTCCAGTGGGCGATCGAATATCCCTCGTTCGTGAAGCGCGCCCTCGCCATGGCCACCACCGCCCGCGAAGGCGCCCAAGCCATCGCGTTCAACGAAGTCGGCCGTCAGGCGATTCTCCAAGATCCCGAGTGGAACCACGGCTATTACCCGAAGAGCGGCGGACCGCGCGTGGGCCTGGCGATTGCGCGCATGATGGCGCACATCACCTATCTTTCGGACGCGTCGATGGACCGTAAATTCGGCCGCAAAGCCGTCGCGCCCCATCATCGCAAAGCCACGCCGTCCACGCCCGCCGAAGACGTTTCGGAGCTTTCCATGGAAGGCATCGATCCGGTCGCGCCCGCCGCGACGTTTGACGTGCGTTTCGAGGTCGAGAGCTACCTGCGCTACCAAGGCCAGAGCTTTATTAACCGATTCGACGCGAACTCGTATCTCTACATCACGCGCGCCCTCGACCAGTTCGACCTCGCGGCCACGCACGGTTCGCTGGAGGCGGCGTTTGCCGAGGTGCAGGCGTCCACGTTGGTCGTGGGGTTTACGAGCGACTGGCTGTTCCCGCCCGACCAGAACCGCACCATCGCCCTCGCCCTCCTGCGCGCCGGCAAACGCGTGAGTTACGCCGAGCTTTCCACCGACCTCGGTCACGATTCGTTCCTGCTGGAATCGCCGGAGATCTACGATCTCGTGCGCGGGTTTCTGGACTGAGGCGCTTCAGAGCCCACTCCAACGAAGAAGGTTTTCCGGAGCGGCGACGTCCCCGTCGCCGACTTCGGCGGCAAGAATGCCGCCGCTCCGTTAAAGCCCACGAAAAAGCCGCGCCGCCGGTGAGGGCGGGCGCGGCTTGCAGAGCCGGTGGTGTTCACCACCGCGAGCTCACGGCGAGCTTACTCTTTCTTCGTCCGCGCGAGAAACAGCGTGACCAGACCGAAGAGCGAAAAGATCGCGCCCCACACGAGGTTCACGTTCTGGCCTAGCGAGTGTTTTACGTAGATCGCCGGATCGGCGACGAACCCGTAAACGAGAAGAATGAGTCCAAGGCTGAGGAACAGCCAGCCCATCGGAATACGCACATCAAGTTGCATGGTCGGGAGTAGTTAAGGGTTACCAGAAGACGACGTTGAGAATAAGAGCGGCGACGAGCACGATCATACCCAGCGTGACCGGACGCGAATACCACGGGGTGCCAGGGGCCTCCTGCGGCTTTTCGGTGAGGGAATAAACAAGGCCGCGCAACTGGTCGTCGGTCTTGTTGGCAACGGTTGCCACCGAGATGCCCGCCGTGGCGATGAAGCAGCCCACGAAGGCGAAGATCGCCATCCAGAAGTTCTGAGCCATCGAGCTGCGGAAGATAAACTCCGCCGCGATCCAGCCGCCCTTGACGCCGACGTGCTCGCCCATGGGCAAGGTCAGGCCGTGGAAGATCATCGCGGTCACCGTGCCGATCAGCAGGCCGAAGAACGCACCGTTGCCGGTGGTGCGGCGCCAGAACATGCCGAGCAGGAAGATCGCGAAGAGCGGTGCGTTCACGAAGCCGAACACCAGTTGGAGCATGTCCATGATGTTGTCGAACTGACGCGCGGTGTAGGCCGCCGCGGCGCTGATGAGCAGGCCGACGATGGTGGTCATGCGGCCGACTTTAACGAGGTGCTCGTCGGAGGCCTTCTTGTTGATGTAGCTCTGGTAAAGGTCGTAAGTGAAGACCGTGTTGAACGCGGTGACGTTGCCCGCCATGCCGGACATGAACGAGGCCATCAGCGCGGTGAGGCCGATGCCGAGCATGCCGTTCGGGAAATACTGCGCGAGGAGCGAAGGGACGACCATGTTGTAGTCGGGACCGCCGCCGGGGGTGGACGGGAGATGCAGGCCGGAACCACCCTTTTGGAGCAGGGCGACGGCGATCAGGCCGGGGAGAATCACCAGCGCGGGGAAGAGCATCTTCGGGATGGCCGCGATGATCGGAGTGCGACGGGCGGCATTCATGTCCTTGGCCGCCATGGCGCGCTGTACCACGAGGAAGTCGGTGCACCAGTAACCGAAGGAAAGCACGAAGCCCAAGCCCATCGCCATGCCGAACCATTCAACGCCCATCGGGTTGGCCGTGGAGCTGCCCATGTGCGCCCACGAATGGGTCCACGCGCCGGGCATGCCGCGCTCGGTGGAATAGAGACCGAGGTTCGTCATGAGCCCGTTCCAGCCGCCGATGTCCTTGAGGCCAAGCAGAACGAGCGGGAGGAAACCGAGGACGATCAGGAAGAACTGAAGCACCTCGTTGTAGATCGCGGAGGTGAGGCCGCCCGTGTAAATGTAAACCAGCACGATCACGCCGGAGACCGCGATACAGACGTTGTAATCAAGCCCGAGGATCGCGTGCAACAGGGTGGCCAACGCGTGCATCGAGATGCCGGAGGAGAACACCGTCATCACCGCGAAGGTGATCGCGTTAAAGGCGCGGGTTTTCTCGTCGAAGCGCAGTTTTAGGTATTCCGGCACCGAGCGGGCCTTCGAGCCGTAGTAGAACGGCATCATGAAGATACCCACGAACACCATCGCGGGGATGGCGCCCACCCAGTAGAAATGGGCGGTGGAGATACCGTATTTGGCACCCGAGGCGGCCATACCCATGACCTCCTGTGCACCGAGATTGGCGCCGATAAAGCCCAGCGCGCACACCCATGCGGGCAACGAGCGGCCCGACTCGAAGAAGTCGGCGCTGGTCTTAAGATATTTCTTCAAGACCCAGCCTATGCCGATGACGAAGGCGAAATAGACCGTCAGGATCAAATAATCGACCCAGGCCAAACTAAGGACCACCGAGCCGTCCCCAGAAGGGGCGGCTGCGCCGGCAGTCGCAATGAATAGAGAAGGAATTAGGGAACTCACGGGGGGATAGAGGCAGTGGAAACGAGTAGTTTAGATGCAAACAGGGGTTTACCTGTAAAGCAGGCTGGCAAGGAAGCTTTTTCCCTGACGCGTTTTAGTCAGTCCAAGCCCGGCCTTGACGTTGACCCGACCTCGGGGCGTTGATGCGAATGCACCATCAATGTCTCTCCACGCCATCAAGCGCACCGTCGACATGCAGATCATCGCCGACTGGGTCGAACCCGGTTCGCGCGTGCTCGATCTCGGCTGCGGACGCGGCGTGCTCCTCGACTACTTGGTGCAAACGAAACACGTCCACGCCGTCGGCGTAGATCTCGATTTCGATAAAATCTCCGCCTGCGTCCGCCGCGGCCTCACCGCCTACCAAGGCGACATGATGGCCCTCATGCGCGCGCTGCCGGAAAACCACTTCGATCGCGTGATCTGCTCGCGCACCCTCGAAGAATTGACCGACCCCGGCGCGATTATTGAACAGGCCTTGCGCATCGGCCGCACGATCACGGTGGGTTTTGTGAACCACGGTTATTGGAAGAACCGCACGGCCGCGTTTTTTCTCGGACGCAAACCGCGCAATGCCGTTTACACCACCGCGTGGTTCGAGAGCCGCCCGACCAATCCCGCGAGCATCGCCGACTTCGAGGATTTCTGCGCACTGCGAAACCTAAAAATCGCCCGCCGCGCGCACCTCGGCGGCGATTGGAAAACGGCCAGCAGCCTGCTGCCTAATCTGCTCGCTGGCTACGCGCTCTACGACCTCACGCGCTAAGCGCGGAGACACGCGAAGGGAGGGTCCGAAAGGGGAGGCGCGGCCGTTCGCCGCATTGGCGGTAGTCGTTTGTAGCTCACCGATTCTCAAATCAACGCGGCAAGCTGGCGCGTCTACCTTCCAAGCGCGCCGCTCAGCCCTTCCAAGCGCGCAGACGCGCGGCTTGGATCAGGCACACGCAATTGCAGCCATCGGCCGTGTGCATCCAATAGAGGTCGAGCGAGGCAAATTCCTTGTCCATCGCCGCCTGTAGGCCGCCGACCTCGATCAGGACCACGCCATGCGGTTGCAGGCGATCACGCGCCTGGCGCAGGAGCTTGCGGATGATGTCGAGTCCATCTTTGCCGCCATCGAGCGCTATGAGCGGCTCATGGTTGAACTCCGCCGGCAGCGTTTTGCACAACGCGCTCGGTTCATACGGCGGATTACTGATGATTACGTCGTATTTCACCTTCGGCACCGCATCGAAAACATCGCTCTCGTGCAGCGTTACTCGGCGCGTGAGCTTGTGGCTTTTAACATTGATGCGAGCGACCTCAAGCGCACCGGGCGAAAGATCGACGCCATCGACCTGTGCCTTCGGAAAATGGTGGGCGAGCAAGATGGCGAGACAACCCGAACCGGTGCACACATCGACCACACGCGTGACCTTGGCGGGATCGGGCAGCCAGGCGTTGAGCTGCTGCGGGATGATCTCCAAAAAATAGCTACGCGGAATCAGCACACGCTCATCGACGTAGAAGCGATATTCCCCAAGAAACGCCTCGTGAGTGAGATAAGCTGCGGGGACGCGTTTCTCCAACCGGCGGTGTAGAACGCTTTCCACGGCCATGACATCGGCGGTGGTGAGCTTGCGCTTGAGCACGGAGGGCTTGCTGTCGAGCGGCAGCGCCAAGGTGCGCAAGAGAAGGTAAAGCGCCTCGTCATGGGCGTTGGTCGCCACTTGGCCCAAGGCCACGTCGGCTTTTTTATAGCGCGCGATGGCGTGCTTTAACCAGTCACCCAAGGTGACGAGAGCGGCGGTTTTTTTCTTGGCTGCGGGGACCCGGCGGGGCGTGGTTTTTTTAGAAGAGGTGGCCACGTTTGTGAAATCGGCGTAAAGCGCGTCCTACCCAAATCAGCCCGCAAGCCGATTGAACAGCAAAAGAAACGGGGTGGCCACGACTGCCATGACAAAACCCAGCGCCACCCGCACGGGAGGCACGTTAAAGGCGATGATCAGAATGACAAAACTCCAGCGCGCGATGCCGTAAAAGGTCTCCTCACTCATGCCGATTGCGTGGCGCAGCACATGGCTGCCGTCGAGCGGGGGAAGCGGGATCAGATTGAAGACCGCGAGGACAACATTGAGCGTAATAAATGACAGCACCAGCGAGCCCAGCGCCGGATCAAAAAAGCGACAGGCCAAAGCGCCAAAAATCGCGGCGAGTAACGCCAACCCCAGATTCGCCGCCGGCCCGGCCAACGTGGTGAGGATGTCGTCGCGAACCCGGTGCTTGAAATAGGAGATATTCGTCACAACCGGCTTGCCCCAGCCGAAGAGGAAATTTCCGGGCAAAACGAAGATGCACAACAGCGGGAAAATCACCGACCCAAGCAGGTCCATGTGCATGATCGGGTTCAGCGTCACGCGACCCTGCGAAGCAGGAGTAGGATCGCCGAGCTTGTCCGCGACAAAGGCGTGCGCCCATTCGTGGATGCTCAGGCTGGAGACGAGAAAGATATAAAAAATGAGTCCGCGGCTCAGCACCGCCGGGTCGAACATGTTGTCCATGACCGATTACTTTGCGGACTTGGCCGGGAGCTGCGCAACCAGCTTTTGCTTCTGCACCTGCAACGCGGGTTCAACCACCGTGGCGAGCACGTCGCGCGCCTCCGCAAACTTCTCCTGATGGATCAAGACGTTGGCCTCATGAAGGCGGATGGTCTCCTTTTCCAGCGGCGCGGTGACTTTGGCCTCGAACGCCCGCCAAAACGTCAGCGCGGCCGACCACTCCGGACGCTCCAAATCATAAAATGACTCGCCGTAACGATACGCGTAAGCCGCGTTGCCCGGTGCCAGCTGCGAGGCCTGCTCGAACGCGTCCTGCATCGCCTGATCCAGCGTGGGACGCGTCCAGGCGCCGTTCTTCAGAAAATCCTCGCGCGCCTCGGTGAGCAGCGTGCCGATCTGGTAATGGTAAAGCGGCTCCTCCGGCGCGAGTTTCACCGCGGCGAGGTAGTAGTTGAGCGCATCGAGCGGCTTGCCCTCCTCCGCGAGATAGTTGCCGAGCTGGTTTTTGACCAAGGGCAAGTTGGGGTCGATCTTGTTGGCCTTCAGCAAAAGCGCCGCCGCACGCTTGCGCTCATCGAGCACCGGTTGGTTGAGCAACAAGGCGTAGCTCACATATCCCGGGGCGAACTCGGGGTATTTTCCGAGGTAGTCCTCGTAGCTGAAAACCAACTCCTGAAACTGCGCCCGCAAGTCCTCGACCTCGGCCTGGGTGGTCTGTTGCGCGGCCTTGGCCACCAACTCGCGTTGACGCTCGACGAGCACCTTCAGCGCCTTCACGGCCGGCGCCCCCGCCTCGGGTTTTTGGTCGTCCGCACGCAGAAACGCCACCGGCAGGCAGCACACCATCAACACAAGGCACATAAAAGACTTCATGGGAAAACGGTGCGACAATCTGCGCCGCCCGCTGTGCCGCGCAAACCCTCATTATCATCCGACGATCCGACGCCGACCGGCGCGCCAATCTAGCCAGATGACCTTGCGGACCGATTGCACACCGACACGTTGCCGCATGGACTCTCCGGCTCCCTCTCGCGGTTCCGCCATTCCCGGACGCGGCACCGGCCTCTCGATGCCCAACCGGTTTGAGCGCCTTCACCGCGTGCCCGATCCCGATGCGGACCTCGGCCCCGACGGTGGTGAGCCGCCGCATCCCCGCACACAGTTCTATGACGACATCAGCGAGTCGATTCTCAACCCCATCGACAGCCCCGACCTGCCGATCAGCATGGGATTGAACCCGTATCGCGGCTGCGAACACGGCTGCGCCTACTGCTACGCCCGACCCACCCACGACTACCTCGGCTGGGACAGCGGCCTCGGCTTTGAAACCAAGATCATGGTCAAACGCCGCGCGCCCGAACTCCTCCGTGCCGCGCTTTCCTCCCCCAAGTGGCGACCTCAAGCCGTGGCAATGAGCGGCGTGACCGACTGTTATCAACCCGCCGAGCGCCACCTCCGCCTCACTCGCGGCTGCCTCGAAGTCTTCGCCGAGTTCCACAATCCCGTCTCGATCATCACGAAAAACGCACTCGTTACCCGCGACATCGACGTGTTGTCCAACCTCGCCCGCCACCGTTGCGTAGCCGTTCACCTGAGCATCACCACGCTCGACGCCGAGCTCGCCGGGAAACTCGAACCGCGCGCCGCCCGCCCTGAACATCGCCTGCGCACGATCCGCCGACTCGCCGAGGCCGGCGTCCCAGTGGGCGTGATGGTCGCGCCGGTTATCCCCGGCCTCACCGATACCGAATTGCCCGCGATCCTCGCTGCCGCCGCCGAAGCCGGCGCGCGCTCCGCCGGCTACGTGCTCCTGCGCCTACCGCACACCGTGAAAGACATCTTTCTCCAGTGGCTCGACGATCATGCCCCCTCGCAAAAAGCCCGCATCATCGACCGCATCGAATCGTTGCGCGGCGGCAAGTTAAACGACCCGTCGTGGACCGCCCGCCTGCAAGGCCAAGGCGTGTTTGCCGAGCAACTACGCGCCCTCTTCCAACTCACTGCCCGCCGCGCAGGCCTCGATTACGGAAATTCCGAACTGAACACCGACGCCTTTCGCCGGCCGGAGCCCGACGGACAACTGAGCCTGTTTTGATTGTGGTGCCACTCCACACGGCTCCAGGCGCCTCCACGCGGCTTCATGGCTCCACGGCTCCACCCGCAGCCTTGCCGCCGGCGTCGGCACCGCGTCTGCTGACCGCATCGCCCTATGCCCTCCCGTGAACTTGTGATCGCCTTCGACGCCGACGACACCCTCTGGCACAACGAGAACATCTTTGAAGCCGTGCACGAGCGCTACCGGGCCATGCTCTCGCGCTACCATGAAGCCGAGGCGGTTGAACACGCTCTCTTCGCCACCGAGATACGCAACCTCGACCTCTACGGCTACGGCGTAAAAGGCTTCACGCTCTCCGCGATCGAAACCGCCATCCAGCTCACCGAGGGCAAAATCAGCGCCGCCGAAATCCGCCATTTGATCGACCTCGGGCGCAACATGCTGGCCCACCCCGTGGAACTCCTCGATGGCGCCGCCGAAGCCCTCGCCGCCCTCGCACCCGCCCACCGGCTCCTCGTTATCACCAAGGGCGACCTGCGCGACCAAGAGCGCAAGGTCGCGAAGAGCGGCCTCGCCGACTACTTCCACGCGACCGAGATCGTCTCCGAAAAAGACGAGTCCACCTACGCCGCCATCCTGAAGCGCCACGACATCACCCCCGCCAATTTCCTCATGGTGGGCAATTCGCTCAGATCGGATATTTTTCCCGTGCTCGCCCTCGGCGGCTCCGCGGTGCACCTGCCATATCACCTCACCTGGAAGCACGAACGCAGCGACACGATCCCCGTGGACAACAATCGCTTCTTCACCCTCGGAAACCTCCGTGATCTGCCGCCGCTCGTGGCCACCCTGCTCGCCCAAAACTAAGTTCGCGCGATGTGTTGCCGCTACGTCCTCACGCAAGATCACGCGAAGACCCTGCTCGAAAAGCTCGGCGTGCTCCTCGAAGCCGGCGCCGCGCTGCCCGCCACGCGCCACAACATCCCGCCCGGCGGCCGCATTCCCGCCGTGCGCACACGCCCGACTTCCGCCCAAGCCTCGGGTAACCTAATAGGTTACTCGGACAGTAAGCAGCCTGCGCGGGACCAGAATCGAGAGTTCGCAGCGCTTCACTGGGGACTGGTGCCCTCGTGGGCGCGCGACGCGAAGAACCCGTCCACCAACGCCCGCGCCGAAACCCTCGTCGACAAGCCCACCTTCCGCGACGCGTTGCGCTCCCGCCGCTGCCTGATTCCCGCGAGCGGTTTCTACGAATGGAAAGTCATCGGCCGCGCCCGCCAGCCGTGGCTTTTCCGGCTGCGTGACGAACAACCTTTCGCGTTTGCCGGTCTCTGGGAAACCTGGCGTTCGTCCGATGGCGAGGTTCTTGAATCCTGCGCCTTCGTCACCACCACGCCCAACGTCCTCATGGAGCCCATCCACCACCGCATGCCGGTGATCCTCGCCGACTCCGCCACCTGGGATTCGTGGCTCGACCCCCGTATCGGATCGATCGATACCCTGTCGCCTTTGTTCCGCCCCTTCCCCGCCGAAGCGATGACTGCCACCGCCGTCTCGCCACGCGTCAATAGCACGCGCTACGACGCCCACGACTGCCTCGCACCCGCCGACAGCGTCGACGGGCTAGCCGATGAACCGCAGCTTTCCCTCGGTTTCTAGCCCGCGAGCCCACGACTCCGCCACCCATGTCCACGCCGTTCCCGCTCTCCGACCACTGTGACGGGCAGCGCTTTTTCAACCCACACCACCACGACGACCGCAGCTGGCGCGATGTGTGGAAATGGAAACGCCACGCCCAACGCGGTCCGTGGCCGTCCCGGCTTCCGTCAACTCCCTCCTCCAAACCCACGCCGCTCGCCAACTCCCCGCTTGCCGCCACGTGGATCGGCCAAGCCACATTTCTCCTCCAAACCCGCGTCGTCAACGTGCTCACCGACCCGGTTTACAGCGACCGCGTCGGCCCGTTAAACATCGGCCCGCACCGCGTGCGCGCACCCGGCATCGCCTTCGACGACCTGCCGGCCATCGACCTGGTCCTGCTCAGCCACGACCACTACGACCACTGCGACCTCGCCACGCTGCGCCGGCTCTGGCGCAAACACGCGCCGCTCGCGCTGACTCCACTCGGCAACGCACCACTGCTCCGCTCAGCCGGTTTCAGCCCCGAACGCATCGTCGAACTTGATTGGTGGCAGTCGCACACTGCGGCTCCCCGCCTCGACATCACCCTTACTCCCGCCCGCCACTGGAGCAACCGCCTGCGCGGGCCTCGTAACGGCCGGCTCTGGGGCGGATTTTTCCTCAACGCTCCCGGCGCGACCGCACTTTTCACGGGCGACACCGCTTACGATGCCACAATGTTTCACGACATCCGCACCCGTCTCGGGTCACCCGACCTCGCGATGATTCCCATCGGTGCCTACGCGCCGCGCTGGTTCATGAAGGAACAGCACTGCGATCCCTCCGAAGCCGTGCAAATCCACCGTGACCTCGGAGCCCGCGTGAGCATCGGTATGCATTGGGGCACGTTCCCGCTAACCGACGAAGGTTTCGACGAACCGCCCCGCGAACTCGCCCGCGCGCTCGCCACCGCCGGCCTGGCGCCATCGGAATTCCTCGCCCTCAATTCCGGCGAAACCGTGCGACTCTGAATCCATTCGCGAGCATGATCTCCGGGTTCGACCAATCGAAATGTAGGAGCCTGCTTGCAGGCGATGCGGGAGATTAACGCGGGCGTTTCCTTCTCATCGCCTGCAAGCAGGCTCCTACATTCGGAGACCAGCGCCCTCACTCAGCGGAACGCGCCCGCCGCGCCCTACGCCGGCAGCTCGACCACCACGCGCAAGCCGCTCCGTCCATCCGCACGGTTCTCCGCCCGGATTTTTCCTCCGTGCAATTCCACGATGCTCCGGCATATCGCCAGTCCCAGTCCGTGACCGCGCGTCGGCGTTGCAGTAGTCGCATGCTCGTAGCGCACAAACCGGCCGAATATCTTTTCCAACTGCTCAGGCGGCAGGCCCGGCCCTTGATCGGTGACTATGAACCACCAACCGCGCTCGGAGTGAATCGACTCCAGTTCCACCCGCCCGCCCGCTGGTGAAACCGCCAACGCGTTGCCTACCACGTTCAGCAATAACTGCCGCAGCAACGCCGGCTCCACGCGGATCACGCCCGGATCGTCACGCGTCAGCGCAAACACCACTCCGCGATCCTCCGCCAACACACGCGCATCCTCAGCGAACGGAGCCAGCAGCGCCGGCACGTCGTGCTCTTTAAGTTGCAACGACAGCGCCCCGCTCTCCGCCTTCGCGATAAACAACAAGCTCTCGATGATCCGGTTCATGCGTCCGATTTCCTCAAGCAAATCGGATAACCCCGCGCTGGCCTCCGCGTCATGCGCCACGCGCGTCCGCAGCCGCTCGGCATTGAGGCGAATCAGCGCGAGCGGGGTTTTCAACTCGTGCGATGCGTCCGCCGTAAAACGCCGCACCTGCTCGAACGATCCCTCCAACCGATCGAACATCTGATTGAGCAACGCTGCCAAGCTCGCCAGTTCATCGCGCGCCGCCGGCACCGGAATGCGTTCGCGCAAGTTGTCCGCGCCGATGCGCCGCGCCGTCTGCTCGATCGCACGCACCGGCTTCAGCGTGATGCGACTGAATGCGTAACCCAGACCCACGCTGGCCAACGCCACGCCCACCATAAGGACGCCGCTGACCTTCGCGTATTCCACCAGCAGCCGGTCCACCGGCGCGAGGGGACTCGCTACCTGGATATGCCAAGCCTTGCCGGAAAACTCCGACACGAGCACATTGCCAATTCCCGGAAGACGCGTGGTCCAATGCCGTCCATGTCCGGGCGGGTCCGGCAGAATCGCCCCCCCGAGATTGAGCGAGCGAAACAACACCGTGCCGGGCTGATTGTGCACTTGGATGAGATACAACGCCGAATCGCTATCGGCGTCGTGCTCGATCCGCTCCCGCACCTCTTCGAGCGTTACGGATGGATTATCGCCGAGCAACTCGGTCAACTCCGCTCCCTCGACCACGTGCAACGAATGCAGACCTCGCATCGCTTGGTGCCTGAGCAACCACCCGCCCGCCACCAGCACAACGAGCGTCGTCAGGCTCACCAACACCGCGAACTGCCACGTGAGGCGAAACGTGAGCGTGCGAATCATGTGAACTGATAGCCCGTGCCGCGCATGGTCTTGAACAACGGTTCCGCCCCCGGAGGCGCCGGAAATTTCTGCCGCAACTTGCGCACGTAAACGTCGATCAGGTTCGTCTCCATGTCATACGACGCGTCCCACACCCGCTCCGCGATGTGCGTCCTTGTGAGCACTCGACCGACGTTCTGCAAAAACAACTCCATCAGTGCGAACTCGCGATTTGTCAGCTCCACCGGCGTGCCGTTAAATGTCACCGCTCGCGCCAGCAGATCCACGCGAATGCCGCGGTGTTCCAGCACCGTGGTCTTCCCGCCCGCGTGACGCCGCAGCAGCGAGCGAAGCCGCGCCAGCAGTTCGTCGATGCTGAACGGCTTCGGCAGATAATCATCGGCACCCAAGTTCAGGCCGCGGATACGATCCGCCACCGCGTCGCGCGCACTCAGGATCAGCACCGGCTCATTGAACCCTCCCGCCCGCCACACCCGCAGCAACTCAAGACCATCGCCGTCGGGCAGACCGAGATCCAGCACGACCGCATCATAATGCGATTCCGCCAGCGCATCGCGCGCAGCCGCGCAACTGCCCACCACGTGCGGGGTGTAGCTCTGCTCGGTCAGCGCGCGTTCCACAAACTGCGCCACCTTGCGCTCGTCTTCGACGATCAGGATTTTCATGGAAAAGTAGGCCCAACATGCAGGCTCCGCACATAACGCGCGAGCGAAACCACCTCGTCGTCCCGCAGGTATTCGTGCCCCGCCATCGGCGAAGCTGGCAGGCCGAA
This sequence comes from uncultured Opitutaceae bacterium, assembly GCA_967755175.1. Lineage (GTDB taxonomy): Bacteria > Verrucomicrobiota > Verrucomicrobiia > Opitutales > Opitutaceae > Rariglobus. Next base: position 28,041 of record CBRAFO010000006.1, read on the forward strand.
TTTGATAACGCGCGCCAGTGACTCATCCAACGCATCCGCATTCACGCGCCGCCACGCATCCCGCGTCCAATCCGGCGGACGCACGCTCAACCGCTCCGCCATCACACCGTCGCCACAGCCGGAAGCCCCGTGGCAGTTAACACACAGCTGCGCGAACAACCGTGCCCCGTTCGCCACCTCCGCTGCTCCGCCGGCCGACGGAGTTGAAGGTTTCCACACCGTCACCTGCGCCACACGTTCGTCTACTGTCTCTGCGCCGAGCGAAGCGAGATAAGCCACCAGCGCCTCCCCGCGCCCATCGCCCTCGCGAAACAGATGCGCATACGACGGCATGCGCGAACCCGGCGAAATCACGCGCGGTGCGATCAAGTGCAGCCGATTCCACTCCGGCGAACGCCGATTGCCCACCTGCGTGAGGTCGGGCCCTTGGCGCCGGTTGCCGAAGAGCGGAGGTGTTTCCGCCAACGAAGTCGCCAGCGATTTTTCCGGCCCCCAGCGCGTTACGTCCAGCGTCCCCGGCCGCACATACTGCGAATGACAGTGAATGCATCCTTCGCCAATAAACACCTCGCGCCCGCGCAACACCTCTTGCACCGCAGCCGGGTTATCCACCTCGCCCGCCCGTCCAGGCGTAGCGGAGAGCACCAGCGACCCGAGCCCGATCAGCCCCACTCCGACCAGCAACGGCTGGCGTAACCCATGCCGCTCGCGACGTCGTGCCAGCAACACACCCGTGACCACCACGCCCGCCGCGCCCACAAACCAGACCGGCACCACGTGAAGATCCTGCGCCATGCCAATCCCCCATGCCGATCCCAACCAACCCGCGACTGCAAACACCACGCCCGCCACCCACGCCCGCCCACCGCGCGCCGGGTAATACACCAGCGCCACCGAATAGAGAGACACGCCCGCCGTATAGAGCATCTCCGCGCCCACAAACCCGCGCACCTCTCCACTGAGCAGCACGCACGCCACCGACAGCGCCACCCAGGCGCCGAACACAACGCGCCCCCACCAATCACGATCCATCCCTACGCCCGCCAACACCGCGACACCGAGATGCATTCCAGCGTTTAACCAAAGACTCCCACTCTGCCCCCACGTGCCCGCGCGCAACGACGGCGTGTGCTGAATGATGTAGAACGCCGCCGAATCCATCCACACCAACGCCAAAAACACCAACGTCCACGTGCCCACGCGCTTCGGTTTAAAATCACCACTCGTTGAAACCTCGGCCGCCGTCCCCACCCGCAGCCACCGCGTGGCGCCCACGGCCACTAGTATAAAGACAATGCTCACCCCCGTCTGCGCGCGCGCAGACGCCGTGAACACCACCGGGAAATTGCACGCCGCATACGCCAACCCCGTGCCCAAGCCCACCGCCAGCCCCAGACGCTTCACCCCGACCGCCACGCGCAACCCCGAGGCCAACGTCACCGTCAGCCAGCCCAACGCCAGCCCGATCACCGCCGCCGTCCACGCCGACGCGCTCACGCACGCCGCTCCCGCCGCCCCTGCACACGCCAGTGAACTCCACGCCAACACGCGAGGATACGTGGCCGCTCTAAAACGCCACGCAGCCAACACGCTTCCCACGACACCACCGACGCCGAGTGCCCCCATCGCCACGCGCAGCCCGGCCTCGCCCACGGAAGCGCGCAACAGTTCCAAAAACGCGAACTCCGCAAAAATCAGAAAATACCCATACGTCGCCGCGATCACCACGACCGCGGCTACAAAGCTTTTTTCAGCCATCCCTGTCCGTGTCATTTCATTCGTCATTGGACATTCGCCATTCGTCATTCCGCATCCGCGCGGCCCCACCCTCGCCGACGGAGCAACCAAACCTGCGCGACGACCAACGCGAGATCGGTCACCGGCACGCTAGTCCAGGCAACCGACAACCATCCCAACCCGATTGCCGCCGCACTAAATCCCCCCGCAGCCAGTCGAAACAAAATCGTGAACTCCAACACCGCCCGCAACCGCGTCACTCCACCTAACACGAGCGCCAGCAAATAACTCGCGCCCACCGCGCCAACAAACGCCCCCATCCATCGCAGGAACACCAGCGCATCGCCCGTCGGCACCGCCACGCCCATGAGCGGCAACACGCGCACCGGCGCGAACACCAGCCCGAGTCCGGTAAGAAAATCCATCGCCCCCGCCCCCAGCGCGAGCCAACGAGCCCAGCATAACGTCGATGTTTTCATAAAAAGACCCGCCCACCTCGCCGCCCCCTTCGCAGACACGAGCCAACGCACCGAAACCACCAGCATGACCGCCCCCGCCGCCAGCCGCACCGCATAAAGTGCCTGCGTCCAAGCCTCGCTCCGAAACAAGTCCCCCACGCTCGCCTGTTCACACCAACCGAGCACGAGCAAGGCCGCGACGTGCATCACGCACCCGCCCTGCCACAGCCAGAAATTCCCCCGCGGCTCGGCCCGTGGCGCGAGCTGCCGCAAAATCACCAAGTTCATGCACGTGACCAACCCCGCCATCGCGAGATGCGCGTGCGCAACCAATCCGTTGGTGAATTTCAACCGCTCCGAAACCCCGGGTAAAAACGTGAACCACCCCGTCGCCACAAGCAGCAGCCACCACGCAAACGCCGCGCCCAACCAGGGCCGTGCCGCCACACTCCACGCGAACCGCCGAAAATACCACCAAGCCAGCGGCACCCAACCGAGCAGCAGTCCCAGCCCGAGAATCTGCGCCCACGCGTGATGCGAAGCATGCCCATGATCAATCGCCGCAAACACCACCCAAGACCCGGCCAGCGCCACCCAAAACCACTTCGCGCCACCCAGCATCGAGTAACCTAATAGGTTACTCGATGCCGGGCTCAGGCCCGGGGCTGCGGCCGGATTCGACCGGTGCAGCACGCGAAGCATCAGCGGGAGCAGGCCGAAGATCGTTACGATGCCGAGGGTTGAGCCGAGCAGGCTCGCGCCGGTCGCGCCTCCGCTGTCGGGATTGACCGACGGATACACCTCGCGCCCCGCCGCCCAATAAAGCAGTCCCGGCATGAACAGTAGCCCCGCCAATAGCGCCCCGCGCAACCAGTCAGCCGTTCGCTCGCCTTCTGCACCACGACGCCACCACGCGTGCGCAGCACACACGGTCCACAAAACCACCATGGCCGCCGACAACAGACCGCGTGCCCAGTCATGCCAGTCGAGAAACAGCTTTCCACTGGTCACTCCACCGAGCCAGGCGATACCGCCCAGCGCCAGCGCGAGCGACCACGCGGCGAGGGTGACCCGCACATGTGTGACCGCCTGCGGATGCCGCGTGTCCACACACCACGCGAGCAAGGCACCGACCAGCGGCAACGCGCACCAGCCGTAGAGCTGCCAATTCAAATGCAGCGGCATCCAACGCCCGTAGGTGAGCGGTGCGAGCGAATCGCCCAAGGCAGGCCAGATCAACTCGGCGGCCAGCAGCACGCCCACGACATTCGCCGCCACCAGCCAACCGAATGCGTGACGCGTGACCGACTGCGCCATCTCAAAGTGGATGACCGCCTGCGGACCGCGTTGTGCGGACTCAGTATGGTCTACGCCCTCACCGCGCGATTCTGCACGCGACCCGGCGACGCCCGGGGATCGCCGGCCGCCGTCATGACCCGCGCACTGTTCGTCATTCGTCATTCGTCATTCCGCCTCTCCGAACGAGGCGAGGCGTCGCTCACACGTCCGACAGTTTTCCACCACGCACGCGCAAGGTGCGGTCGCAGGCCTCGGCGAAGCGGCGTTCATGCGTGGCCAGCACCACGGCGACGCCTTCGCGGGCAGCCAGTTGTTTAAGCAGCGCAAACACCGTGTCGCCCGTTTCCTCATCGAGGGAACCCGTGGGTTCGTCAGCCAGCAGCAGGCGCGGCGCATTCATGAGCGCACGGCAGATGGCGGTGCGTTGACGTTCGCCGCCCGAAAGATCCTGCACGCGATGGCGAATACGGTCGGCCAGCCCGACCTGCTCGGCCAGTTCACGCACGCGCGCGGCGGTCGCGTCCGCAGCCCGACCGGCGGCGAGCGCCGGCACGCGGATGTTTTCCTCGACCGTGAGATCGGGAATGAGGTTGTGCAGTTGAAACACGAACCCGAGGTGCTGCCGACGAAGCGTGTTGCGCGCCGCCTCGGAACACGGGTCGAGTCCGCAGACCGACAACACGCCGCGATCCGGCGTATCGAGGCCGCCGAGGAGGTGGAGCAGCGTGCTCTTGCCCGAGCCCGATGCGCCCCACAGCGCAACGACTTCGCCCGCGCGCACCTCCAGGCTGACGCCCTGCAGCACGGAGATGCGCCCCTTGTCGTAGGTCTTCCAGACATCGCGCGCCGTCGCGATGATTTCACCCTGCGCGCTCACGACCGAGCCTCCCTTGCGCCACACTCCGCCAGCCCGAGCATCCCGAGCCGCACGCCTGTCCGGCCTTTTGCCCCCATCACCGGCCCGGCAAGTTTGTCACTTAATAAGTGACAAACTTGCTTGGGGCCGTGGACGGAGGAGGCGCGGTGGAGATGGAAGCGGAGCTGGGTAAAGTTATTCATAACGCAGGGCCTCGGCGGGTTGGATGCGGGCGGCGAAACGGGCGGGGTAAATCGCTCCGGCCACCGCAGTGACCACGGCGGTGACCGCGATGCCGACGACCACCAGCGGCTCGACGCGCGCTTGCACGTAACCGTTGAACTGCGGCACGTGCTCCATGATGCCGAGCATCACCAGGCCGATGGTGAATCCCACCACGAGACCGGCCAGCGCGATCATGCCGGCCTCGCCAAAGATCAGCGCCGCCACCTGCCGCTCCGAAAACCCGCACACGCGCAACACCGCGATTTCGCGGATACGTCCGAACACCGAGAGCAACATCGTGTTGGCCACCCCGAGTCCACCGAGGAAGAACGCGCAAACTCCCACCGCCCACGCGGTGAAGTTGAGGATCTTAAAACTGTTGTAGCTCTGGCTGAATTCACGGTTCTCCAGCGCGATCACGCCGCCATGCGCGCTCTCGATGGCGGCCTTGAACGCCGTGCCTTGCGAGCGGTCGCGCAGCTTCACCGCAACGACGGAAGCGACGCCTTCGCGATGGAAAAACGCCTGTGCGTCTTTCAGCGGGAGAAACACGCCGCCATCCTCGAAGCCGTTCTCGTTTTTGAAAATGCCACCGACTTTGAACGTGCCGCGCCCGATCGCGACCGGCTCGCCCATCTTCGCCTTGAGAAACTCCGCCGCACGCGCACCGAGGTAAACCTCGCCATCGGTTTTCCCGAACGTGTCACGGGAACCGGCGCGCCATTCACCGCGGATCAGGCGCGGGTCGTCGGCTTCGATGCCGAAGCACGTGACGACCGGATTGCCGGGCGCAGACACGATGCCGAAGAGCAACGGGTGAGCCGACTCGACTTGCGGCAGCGCGCGGATGTCGCGCACTTGCTCGGTGGTGACAGAGCTGAAGAACAGGTCGGAGACGTTGCGCTCGAAGACGAGATAATGGCTGTCCGTTGAGAGGATGCGTTCGAACATGCCGATCGCTCCCGTGACGATGGCGAGGATCGCCAGCATCGCAGCAACGCCGAAGCCGATGCCCGCCACGCCGATCAGCGCGCGCAACCGGTGACGGCGCAGGTTGGTAAAGATGAGCGAAAGAAAACGCATTTTGGAGAAGACGGTGAACTCAAGCGGCGGCCGAGCCAATCGTCGGCTCCACAAAATCGCGATGGAACCCAGCGAGGTAACTCCAGCGCGGCGAAGCGGCGGCGAGCTCCCCCACGACGCGGCTGGCCTGCGCGAGGAGCCGCACGATCCGCGCCCGTGCCGGCGCGATGCCTAAGGCGTGCGCGAGATTGGGACGGTTGAGCAGGCGATCACGCCCGGTGGTCTTGCCCGCCTCGAATGCGTTAAGCAGCGCGTCCTGCAGGTCGTCGGCCGCTTGATACGCGAGGCCCCAGTAAATACAGAGCGCCTTGAGTTTTTGGCATTCCAAGAGCGACGGCGAGGCGAGCAAGGCCGGGTAGTAAACCGCCAGCCAGAAGAGCGCCACGGTCTTGCGCGATGCGATGACGGACACCTCGCGGGCCGAACGATCACTCTCGGCGAACGCGAGATCGGCGGCCTGTCCGCCCACGAGCCCGGCGGGCCCGAGACACGCGTCGAGGCAGGCGGCGGCCCGCATGCGGATGTCCTGCGAATGCGCCGCAAAGGCAAAGCTCGCCAACGCATACGCGCGATTGATGAACGCAAGCGCCGCGAGAATGGTCGCGGCTTCTCCGTGGAACCGGTGCGCGCAGGGTAAACCACGCCGCGTGCTGGCGTCGTCCATGCAGGGCAAGTCGTCGATCAGCAGCGAGGCGAGATGGAAGTATTCAACCGAGCACGCCAGTCGCTCAGCCGCGCCGTCGTCGAGGTGGTGCGTGCTCGCGGCGGCGAGCACCAGACGCGCCCGCACGAGCTTGCCGGGATTGCCGGCGGCATGCGCAATCGTGTCACGCAAGCGGCGGTCAACCGCCGCCGAGCCCGGGCTGTTTTCAACCAAGGCGGCGCACAAACGGGCGTAGGTAAGCGGAGAAGTCACAAGGGCTGCGATGCGGTGCCTTGGAGGTGAAAACGCACCTTCACCACGGGGTCGACTTTGAGCACTGCGAATTTGCGAATGATCGGCAGACCGAAGTCGCGCGTATCGAACGGAGCCTCGCCGTCGATGGAGTAGAGCTTTTGGTCGGTCGTGATCGTGACCGGAAACGCGATCTCGCGGGTGACATCGTGAAACACGAGCACGCCCTTCGCGTTCAAGCGGCCATCGGCATCGGTGGGCTCGATCGCCTTTAATGTGAAGACGGCGTCGGGGTGATGCCGGGTGTCTTGCCACTCATGCATGGCAGTGTCGCGAGCCGCCTTGCCCGTGTGCAGATCGTTAAAATGAAAGCTGATCGTCGCGCCGGCGACACGACCGGAATCCACCGTGATCGTCGCGTGGTAGGCGTCCAACGTCGCAGTGAAGGAATCGACCGTGGCTTTGACGGCGACTTCGACGTGCGACTGCGTCGGATCAAGCGCCAGAGGCAACGGAGCGGCCGCCGCAAAAACCGGCAGCAAGGCAACCAACACGGGAAGCAACCATTTCATCGGGAAAACATACTCGCGGCATATGAATCGGGCATGAATGCCTGATTTATTTTTATTCATGTCGGCGATGGTTTACCCATGAAGCTCGGGGATGTCCAAACCGGGGTTGGCTTTTGCTTCGCAAGCTGTGAGCCTGCCGGCCCGTATGAAGTCCGTCCTCGATTTTAAAGCCCGGAAGGGCAAAGGCCGCATCAGCATGTCGACAGCCTATGCGCATTGGGAGGCGCGGTTCCTGGCCGCTTCGCCCGTCGATTGCGTGCTGGTCGGCGACAGCGTGGCCACCGTGGTGGACGGAGAGCCCACGACCTTCGCTGCGACGCCCGAGATCATGGCGCGCCACACGGCGGCCGTCGCCCGCGGACTCGCCGGAAGCAAGTTTCTCATCGCGGACTTCCCCTTTCTCTCTGCCCGCAAAGGCATCGTCGCCGCCGTCGAGTGCGCCAGCCTGTTGATGCGTGCAGGTGCGCACGCCGTTAAAATCGAGGGCATCGATGGACACGAAGACGTCGTCCGCCACCTCGTTCAATCCGGCGTCCCGGTGATCGGCCACCTCGGCCTCACACCTCAATCGGTCAACGGCCTCGGTGGTTACAAGGTCCAAGGTAAAACCGATTCGTCCGCCACCGAGCTGCTGCGTCAGGCTCGCGCGGTCGAAGCCGCCGGAGCCTCCGGTCTGGTCATCGAATGCGTCCCCGCGGACGTTGCCCGCGAAATCACCGAGGCGCTGGCGATCCCGGTCATCGGCATCGGCGCCGGTCCGCACACGGACGGACAAGTGTTAGTGTTTCACGATATGCTGGGACTCAACCCGGGCTTCGCCGCGAAGTTCGTGCGCACCTTCGCCGATGGGAATAAAACCGTGGCCAACGGCCTCTCCTCCTTCGCCGAGGCGGTCGCCGACGGCAGTTTCCCCAGTAAAAAAGAATCTTACTAGAATCCGAAATGTCACAGAGGTGGAAAGAGGACGCACCGAGCGCCACAGAGCCAGACAACCAAACCGTTTCCCGGTCTTCTCGGTGACACTCCGTGCATCCTCTTTCTGCCTCTGTGACTAAAACGCGTTCACTTTTTCCATGACTGCACACAAGCCCCGCCTGCTCTTCCTGCTCACCGGCTCCATCTCCTGTTACAAGGCGTGTTTCGCGATTTCGCGGCTCGTGCAAGCCGGCATCGAGGTGCGCACGGTCGCCACGCCCGCCGCGCTCCAGTTCGTGGGCAAAGCCACCCTCGAAGGCCTCACCGGCCAGCCCGTGGCCAGCGACATGTGGGAGCCGGGCCGGGCCATGGAACACATTAACCTCGCCCGCTGGGCCGACCTCGCACTCGTCGCGCCCGCCACCGCCAACACCATCAACCGCCTCGCCACGGGCATGGCCGACGACTTGGTCGGAAGCCTGTTTCTCGCGTGGGAGTTGAACAAAAAGCCGTGGTGGATCGCCCCCGCGATGAACGTTGCGATGTTTAACCACCCGCTCACGCAAACGTCGCTCCAGAAGCTATCCGGCCTCGGCGTGCGCGTGCTCGACACCGGCTCCGGCACGCTCGCCTGCGGAGAAGAAGGCGCGGGCCGCCTGATGGAACCCGAGCGTCTCGTGACCGAGGTCCTCGTCCAACTCGGCACGAAGATCGCGTAACCGCCTTCTCTTTTATTCGTTCTCGTTCTCTTACTCGTTCTCGTTCTCGAATTCCACCCCAGCCGCCTGCCGGTCAACCCGAGAACGAGTAAGAGAACGAAGAACGAGAACGATTTCCCCCATGCGCATCCTCGTCACCTCTGGCGCCACCCGCGAACCCATCGATGCGGTGCGTTTCCTGTCCAACGTCAGCACCGGCCGCACCGGCGCGCTGCTCGCCGACGCCCTCGCCCACCATGGCCACGCCGTGACCTTGCTCCATGGCGAAGCCGCAGTGCGCCCGGCGACTGCGAGCCCCGTTGCCACCGAAGCATTTTCCTCCACGGAAAACCTGCAGGCCCAACTCCGCCGACTGCTCGGCACGGGCAACTACGACGCCGTTATCCACGCGGCCGCCGTGTCCGACTATCGCCCCGTCGAAACGTGCGGTGGCAAGCTCACCTCTTACGCCCCCGAGCTCACCTTGCACCTCGTGCCCACGCCCAAGCTCTTGCCCGCACTCAAGCATTACGCGCCCCGCCCGCTCAAAGTGATCGGCTTCAAGCTCACCGCCGGCGCCGATGCCGAGGGCCGGTCGGTGGCCGTGGCGAAACTCTTCGCGGCCGGCACGGTGGACGCCGTGATTCACAACGACATGGACGACCTCGCCACGGGTGACGCCCGCCCTTTCGCCGCTTGGCGCGCCCTCCAGCAGACTCCCGAGCCCCTCGCCGGCATCGGAAGCTTGGTCAGTTGGCTCAACGCCTTTGTCGCCGAGTCCGAATAAAGCCGGCAGGCAACACGCGTCTCAGCCAACCGGTTGGAAAAGATCCACCCACCCACGCGCCCCGCCCCAAAGCACCCCGCTCCCAGGTCCAGTCCCCAAACCCGTTTGTCACTTATTAAGTGACAAACTGGTTAACTTGACCGAGAGGCGGACGCACGGCGGTGAGACGCACCCCCGCTTCGGCTAATTGGCCTCATAAAATCCGGAGAACGTTGCGCGGAGTTCGATTCGCCGCGTTGACACTGAAACTGAGTCTCAGTCATATTTCAGGCTTTCCAATGAACGTCGATTCGCGACTCCAGCGTCCGCACATGACCCTTTCCGAGCTCCCCACCGGGGCGGCTGGTCGCGTATGCGCATTGAACGGGGCGGCCGACATCTGCCAGCGACTCCGCGAGATGGGTTTCTGCGAGTCCGCCGTCATCGAGAAGATCTCCGGTCGCTCCACGTTGCTTTGCCAGGTTTGCGGCATGCGCGTCGCCCTCGGCGAGGGCGTTGCCAAGCACATCACGGTGGAACTCATCCGCCCGGCGCGTTGAGGCGTTCCGGCCCGTCGCCCTCCTTTATGGCCGAGCTTATCACGCTTTCATCCCTCGCCGTCGGCGCCACCGCCGTGCTGCGCGAGTTCCCCAAGCAAGGGGTCGCTTTTCTACGCCTGCGTGAGATGGGGATGCTGCCCGGCACTTCGATTACCCTCGTGCGCACCGCCCCGTTCGGCGATCCGATCGAAATCAAGGTGCGTGGCTACAACCTCACGCTCCGCAAGTCGGAAGCCGACCACGTCTTGGTGGAGTTGAAATGAGCAACGCGTCCAAGTCCCCCGTTTACGCGCTGGTCGGCAATCCGAACTGCGGCAAGTCCACGCTGTTCAACGCCCTCACCGGTCTGAAACAGAAGGTGGGCAACTACCCGGGCGTTACCGTCGAGCGTAAGATCGGCACCGCCTACACGCAGCATGGGCATCCGCTCACGTTGATCGACCTGCCCGGCACTTACTCGCTGGCCGCGCGTTCGCCCGACGAGGCCGTGACCCGCGACGTGCTCTTGGGCCGCCGCACCGATACCGCGATGCCTGATCGCATCGTGTGCGTCGTCGATGCTACCAATCTCGAGCGCAACCTCTACCTCGTTCACCAGATTCTCGACCTCGGTCGGCCGGTGATCCTCGTTCTCAACATGATGGACGTCGCCGAACAGGCGGGCATCCGCATCCACACCGCGCGGCTCGAACACACCCTCGGCATTCCGGTGATCGTGTGCGCCGCCTCCAGCGGACGCGGCATCATCGACCTCAAGCTCGCCCTCAGCCGACCCGATCTCCCGCTCTCGCGTCACGCTTGGGACATTCCCACCGCCATCGCGCCCGCCGTCTCGGAGTTGCAAGCGTCGCTTCAGGACAGCGACACCAAGCCGCCGCTCATCGCTCGCGCCGAGGCACTGCTCCTTCTCACAGACCCGGACCGCCTGCGCGTTGCCGGATCGACTCCGCTTTCCGACCGCACCCACGACATTCTCGCCACGTGGGAAAAGCGCTGGGCCTCCGAGGGCACCGACTGGGCCGGCGCACTCGTCAACGCCCGTTACGATAGCATCGGCCGCCTCACGTCCGATATCGTTAGCACCGCCCCGACCGCACCCATCGGCCCGAGCCACAGCGACCGTATCGATGCGTGGGTCACGCACCCGGTGTGGGGCTGGTGCATCTTCGGCGTGCTCATGGCCGCGATGTTCCTGAGTATCTTCACGCTCGCGGGCATTCCGATGGGCTGGATCGAAAGCCTGATGGGCGTCGTATCGGATTGGGCATCAGGCCTGATTCCGGCCGGCGACCTGCATGACCTGGTGATCGATGGCGCCCTCGCCGGGGTAAGTGGCGTGATCGTTTTCCTCCCGCAGATCCTGATTCTATTCCTGTTCATCGGCCTGCTCGAAAGCACCGGCTACATGGCGCGCGCAGCGTTCATCATGGACCGCCTGATGAGCAAAGTGGGGCTCAACGGTCGCAGCTTCATCCCGCTGCTCGGCTCCTACGCCTGCGCGATTCCCGGCATCATGGCCGCTCGCACCATCGAGCAACCCAAGGACCGTCTCGTCACCATCCTCGTCGCGCCCTTCATGAGCTGCTCGGCGCGGCTGCCGGTTTACCTGCTGCTGATCGCGGCGCTGGTGCCGAACGAGCAAGTGCCCGTCGGCCTGAAGATCGGCATCATGCTCCTCATGTATGCGCTCGGCACGTTCGGCGCATTCGGGTTCGCGTGGTTCTTCAAGAAAACGCTCCTGCGCAGCTCGCCTCCGCTGATGATCATGGAGCTGCCGCCCTACCGGTTGCCCCGTATGCGCGACGTGTTGCACCAGATGATCGAGCGCGCCGGCATTTTCGTGAAACGCGCCGGCACGATCATCCTCGGCCTTTCCATCGTGCTCTGGTTCCTCGCGACGTATCCGAAGTCCCCCGACGGCACACCGCAGCAAGACCAACTCGCGCACAGCTTCGCCGGACGCGCGGGCCACGCCATCGAACCCGCAATCGCTCCGCTAGGCTTCGACTGGCGCATCGGCATCGGGTTGATCAACTCCTTCGCCGCGCGCGAGGTGTTCAACAGCGCGATGGGCGTGATCTTCGCCGTCGAGACCAACGACGACGAGGCGGCGACGCGCCTCCACTTGCGCGATGCGCTCCGTGCGGCAGAACGTCCAGACGGCACCAAGCTGTTCACGCCGTTGATCTGTCTAAACCTGATGTTCTTCTACGTCTTCTCGATGCAGTGCATCAGCACGCTCGCGGTGGTGAAGCGCGAGACCAACTCCTGGCGCTGGCCGCTCTTCCAGCTCGGCTATATGACGAGCTTCGCCTGGCTGCTATGCCTCCTCGTCTACCAGGTGGGCCGGGCGCTCGGATATTGAAACCTGAATTTCTCCGCGGATTACGCGGATCGGCGCGGATAAAACACCACCGGGGCATCCCTGTCTTTTAATATCTGTGAAATCTGTGGTTAAGCCTCCGGCGGTTTGCCCTTCCTGCATCCACGAATAATTTCTGTCCATGTTCGCCAACCTCCAGACTCCGCTCGCGCTCCTCGTCGTCGCCGTGACCTTGGCGCTCTTGGTGCGAAGCGCTTGGAAAAAACGCCGCAAGCCCGGTTGTGGCGGCGACTGCGGTTGTTCGACCACCGACTTCAAGGCGCGGCTCAAAAAGTAATCGTAGTCGCCCGCCGCTACGCCGCCTTCGGAATCAGGAACCCGCACCCACTCGTCCGATCAACCCCGCCAGCGCCGCGCGTGCGCGCATCACGGCAACGGAGCGGGCGCGAAAAAGCCCCGACGAGGTCGTCGGGGCTTCGATTCGTTTAACTCGGCCCACTCAGCTCACAGCGGCTGCACGCCGAGCGTGCCGTCGAGGGACTTGCGGTAATCCACCGACTTCACGCGGGCCAACTCGGTCTTCGCACGAATGAGACGCGGCTTAAGCGAGAGGCGGGCGGCCACGTCGGAATAACCGTCCTGGTCGAGAACCGCTTCGAGACTCTTCACGTGATGCGCCCAGAGCGTGGTGTCGGCCTTCTGCTTCGCATCCAGACGGGCGAGATACCAGTCGCTGGCGAGCAGGTGCTCACGCGTGAACAGACCGCGCACTTCACGCGAATCGAGCCCGTGGCCGGCGGCGGTTTTTCCATGGGCCATGATTTCCAGAAGCGCCTTCAGCGGAGGGCAGGCCATCTCGATGCTGCCGTCGGCGAAGTAGCTTTCGGCCACGCGCTGATGGGTCGTGACAATGGTGTCCACGCCGTCGGCGAAGATATCCATGTCCTGCTGTTCGGGGCGGAGCATCTCGTCGGTAAACACGACATGCGGATGCGGGAACACGCGTCCGAAGTAGATGCGGACGAAACGCGTGGTGATGCGGTAGCCGAGACGGCTGGCGTAAACCATTTTTCCGCGGTGCTCGAAGTCGAGGAGCTGCTCAAAGCAGCCGTCGGCGAGGAGCGCGGCGGCGGAGCGCTCCTGCGCACTCATGCGCGAGAAAATCTCGGGCACGAGCAACGACACATCGTGGTCAACGCGCACCTTCGGGCCGACGCAGCCGGCGGACGAAAGGAACACGTCGTGGCCGGTCAGGATCGACGAGACGAGCGCCGCGTTGAGATCGATAATCGGAGGCAGGGCGTTGAAGGGGCCTTTGGTGAGCGCGCCTTCGCTTCCGGCACCGGTGGTCGAGGGCGACTTGCCGGTCATCGAGCTGATGAACTCCATGAAGAGTTCGGGCAGTTCGAGGTAGTGGATCGGGTTGAAGCAGCAGAGCGCGCGAACGCCGGGTTCGGGCGGGTTGTTGCGACGGCCGGGCACGACTACGTTGACCGGGGTGAGCACGGGCTCGGTGGCGCCGATGCGACGGTGGAGACGCAGGCCGAGGTGGGCGAGCGCAGTGGCGCGCGGGTTGGCCACGTCGGGACGGACCTGCAAGTAGCGCGGATTCTTCGAGGGTTTGCCACCGACGATGCGCGGATGGGCGCTCGACACGAAGTAGGCGGGTGAGCCTTTGGTGGCCGCAGCCTTGCGGACGAGATCCTGCATGGGCGCGGTGTAGGCGGAGAAGCCAACGGCGTCCTCGATGAAAGCGCGGGCGTCCGCGGCCGTGAGCGGCTCGTAGTTCGACAGGAAGGTGCCGGGCGAGGAAATATCGGCTTCGGCCTGCTTGTCGTAGCCACGATGGATCGCGTCGTCGGGACGCTGGAAGAGGCGGGCTTCGCAGTTCTGGACGAACTTGAGCGAGGGCTGCGAAGGATCGGCGGCGGGCGCGACGACGGAGGCCGTGATGTCGTCTTCCATCTGCACCTTGGCGGCCGGGTGGAAGTCGTGGCGGAGGCCGAAGACGCGCCAGGAACCGTCTTCCTCGTAGCCGACTCGGAGCGTGTTCACGACGAGCTTCCGACCCTCGAGCTTCAGCTCGTAGCCGGGGCGACCGTTAATCGTGTCCACCGAGAAGTGCTTGCGCCAGTCGGCACCCCATTCGGCTTTGTGATAACGCTTCACCACGAAGACCAATTCCTTCACGTGGCGCGGAATGGCCTGGAGCCAGCTGTTGTAGGCGTCGGTGTAATCACGACGGGAAGGCGTAAGCAGTTTGATCACGCTGCCGAGGGTGCGCTCGGGGCTGAGGACGGGACGCTTATCTTTGCCGGCGAGCTTCGGATCGCGGAAGCGGTCGGAGTAGTCGCGAGCGAGGAGCGCGGTGACGTTGTCGAAATCGCGATCAAAATCGGCGAGGAACACGTGACCAGGAAGGATCGCGTCGGAGATAGCCTTGGAGATCTCGGATTTGCCGCCACCCGACACGGTGCAGGGCTTATGGCAGAGCGTGGTCTCGGCAACGGTGCCGACGAGGCGCCACTGGCCGGGCTCGCCGCGCACGGGTTCCATGTGGACGCGGTAGCCGCTGGGGCGAATGTATGTCTTGCCCGCGAGAAGCTTGATCTGACGCGCAGCGCCGTCTTCGCCGGTCCACGTGATGCGCTGTTTGCGCAGATCGAAGTGAGTGGCTTCGGGAACGAGAACCGTATCGGCATCCTTCGCCGCGATGGCGTGGCCTTCGGGCTGCACGAGCCATTCGGAGGCGTCGCGTGCGAGCACGGCGGCAATGGTGTAATCGCCGGCAGTCTCGCTGTAGCCAGAGAAGTCTTCGCCGAGGTCGTAGCTGGGGAACACCAGGGCGCCGCCGGCGTGCTCTTCCTCGGCGAGGCCGAAGAGATTCGCGGCGTAACTGATCTGGGTCTTCACCTCTTTCTTACAGTAGCCGTAGTAGTTGTCGGCGATGAGCGTGACCATGATGCCGCGGGCGTCACGGGCGCAGAGCTTGAAGGCGCTGCCGCCGTTGTAGAGCTCGTCTTCGGTCTTCCAGCACATGCCGTCGCGGCGCTGACGCGGGGTGGCGAGGTCCCAATGGGGAAGGCCAACGAGGTGTTTGCGCACACCGACGAGGTGCGGGGCGAGGATCACGCAACCGGTGTGGCCGGTCCAACCATCGACATCGAGAGCGGCATCGTTTTCGGCGAGGTAAGGATCGCCGGCGTTGCCGAAGATGGCTTCGACGAAATCAAGATTGGAAACGAGCGAGCCAGGTGCGAAGAAGCGGATCTCCATGCGTTTTTCGCCGATGAAGCCGGGCACGGCGGGAACAACGAGGGGGCGCAGGAGCAGCGAGACGATGCACTCGGCGGGAGCGGCCTGGCCGGCGGTGTAGGGCAAGCGGAGGAGGTCGGCGGGATGTCGCAACGCGAAGTCCACCATGCGCGAGAAGGTGACCTTCGGAACCGAAAGTTTGTCGTCGGGCACAGGCAGGCCGCCCTCGGCAATGTGGAAAACGCCCTGCGTGGTGCGACGGTCGTTGGCGGGATTGTGGAGCACGCCGTTGTGAAGGCGGTAGCTCTTCAACAGCGGCGAATCGACCGTGTCGCCATCGGCGGGCAGCGAGAGTTCGCGAGCGAGGCCGGGCTGATCGAGCACGAAGGTGCGCGCAGGCAGGCGGGGCGCGGGACCGGTCTCGGCGAGGTAGGTATTGAGGAAGTGCTGGATGCGCTCGTCGACCGGGGAAAGCTGATGGGAAAGGCGACGAGTAATCTCACGCTGCTGCGCAAAAAGCGGGGCGGCGACGCCGGTGAGGTCAACCCCTTCGCCGCTGGCGACGGGGGAACAACCGAGAAGCCCCAGACGAAGATTGATCGCGAGGCGAAGCTGTTCAGGCGTGAGGGTGTTAGTCGTCATGGTCATTGCGCAGAGGTTGTCTGTGTGTGGAGCGAAAGGATTTTAGAGCAAAGGCCGAGCCGCAACCACGCATGGATTGTAAAGTGCTGCGCATCCTTGGGCGAGCGGTGGCAAACGCGACGGATCAACAACACGGTCGCGCCGGTCATGCTCACCCGGAAATCAAGCCTTCGACCCAACTCCAGATGAAGTGAAACAGGCGTTGTCCGTAAATCGCGACCAAGGCGAAAAACACGCCGTTCAGCGCGCACGCAATGTAACCCGCGACGATAAACAGCCCGTCGCGTTCCAGCAGTCCGCCGGCCATGATCACGATGCAGAGTGCGGGCGGAAAATTGCCTCCGGGAGGCAGCGGAAGCAGCAGCACCACGGCGGCAGCAAAAATGATGAACGCGTGCAGTTGCCGGATGAGCGGCGAAGCGGTGAGCCAGAGATGGCGAGGCCTCAACATCACTTCGAGAAAGCGCAGCACCCGACGCGCGCCTGCGAGCAGCGTGGCGAAAAACTTCGGCGGCAGTTCACGGTCGAGCAGGCGCGCGGGCAGCCACGGCTTCTGGCCAAGCGTGAGGCGCAGCGAGATCACTGCGATCACGAGGCCGAGCGGAGTGGAAAGCCCGGGCAAAGGCAGCGGCAGTAAAAACGGCAACGCCAGCAGGAGCATGAGGAGGTCGTAAGCGCGGCCTTGCAGCACGACGATCACTTCGCGGAGCGTCACGCGCCGCATATGGAACTCCGTGATGAGTTGCTCCAACACCTCGGATAGCTTGCGCGGCACCGGACCGGTAAACGGCACGATCGCTCCATTCGGAGCCGATTCGCCCGAGAGCGGAGAACCTGGATCAGGTGCCGCGTTTGTTGCCATATAACTCGATGTGCAGACGGTGCGCGTAACGATAACCGCGCGCCTTGCAAAGCTCGCCGAGCCACGCCGCCCGCTCGCGCATCCGGTCAAGCGAAGTCGCCTCGGGCATAAGCAGGATTTTGTGA
This sequence comes from uncultured Opitutaceae bacterium, assembly GCA_967755175.1. Classification (GTDB taxonomy): domain Bacteria; phylum Verrucomicrobiota; class Verrucomicrobiia; order Opitutales; family Opitutaceae; genus Rariglobus. Next base: position 45,312 of record CBRAFO010000006.1, read on the forward strand.
CGCGGGATCTCGCGGTCGAGAGAGGCGATCAGCGTTTCCAGTTCCGCGACATCGGCCGGAGAGGAGACCACGAATTTGAATTGGTAGGCGTAGCCATCGACCCAGGCGCGAATGGCGTCGGGGTTCCACCGGGTGGCTTCGTGACGCTCGCGCCAAGCTGCGGGCAGGCGGTCATCCGGGACTGAGTTGCCCAGTTTCGGCGAGAGCGAAGCGAGGTCGCAGGCGATGCCGGCGGGAGCAACGGTCGCAGCGGTCTCAATCGTGATATGCTGCTCCTCGGCGCGCAACGCGGCGGCGAGTTCGCGGATAGCTTTGGCGATCATCGGCTCGCCGCCCGTAAGGACAACGTGACGCGTCGGCGTTGCCCGCACCTCGGCGACGAGATCGGAAATCGCCCGCTCCGTGCCCTCGGGATTCCACGAGGCGTAGGGAGTATCGCACCAGTTGCAGCGCAGATTGCACCCGGCCGTGCGGATAAAAACCGACGGCACGCCGGTCAGCTCGCCCTCGCCTTGCAGCGAATAAAAAATCTCCGAGATCAACATGGTCGGTGTAAGCGTAGTAACAATGGCCGGCGACGCGACTCAGGCGTTCGCGTTTCCATTCCCGTTCGGGTTCGCGTTCGAGGTGGCTGCGGTGGTGGCAACAGCGGCCGCGACAGCAGGCCTATCCGGAAGCGGACCCGTGTAAGCGTAAACCGTCGGGTCGGTAATCCCGGCTTCGATGAACGCCTCGCGACGCTCCACGCACGTGCCGCATGTGCCGCAGTGAACCGCGCCGCCTTTGTAGCAAGACCACGTCTGCGCGAAATCCACCCCGAGTTGCGCGCCGGCGGCGGCGATCCCGGCCTTGTTCATCGCGATGAACGGACGAAGCAACTGGATGCCCGCGTAAGTGCCCAGCCGCATCGCGTCGCCCATCGCTCGCATGAAGTCCTCGCGGCAATCAGGATAAATCGCGTGGTCGCCGCCATGCGCCGCGATGACGAGTCCCTCGGCCCCCGTGCTCTCGGCAAACCCGGTGGCGATAGAAAGCATCACCGCATTCCGAAACGGCACGACCGTCTGCTTCATGTTCTCCGCTTCGTAATGCCCATCCGGGATGTCGCCGCCGGAGGTCAGCAAGTCGGACGCGAAAAGCCGGTTAACAAAGTCGAGTTTCACGATCTCGTGGCGCAACCCGAGTCGCGAGGCGTGCGCGGCGGCAAACGGCAACTCACGCGGGTTATGCTTGGCGCCGTAATCGAAGCTGATGACCGCCGTCACGACATGGTTGACCTGCGCCCAATGCAGCGCGGCCACCGAATCCATCCCGCCGGAACATAACACCACAACGTTCATGACCCGTAATGGGCAAACTGCGCCCCAAAGTGCAAAGGCAAATCGCCCCGGGCCCACTTATCCGCACCAATCCCACGATACGGCCTCAATTTCGCGCTTCCGTCCGCCGCAGCTTCGCCGTTTCCTTGCCCCTACGTTGAACGAGCCGACTCTTCCCGCCTACACCCTCATCGACACACCCAACCAGCTCGAACCGCTGCTGGCCGCGCTCGACCGCGTGGACGAAGTCGCCCTCGATACCGAGGCCGATAACATGTTCCACTACCGCACGCGGGTGTGCCTTCTCCAGTTCCTCGTCGCTGGCGAAGTGTTCCTCGTTGACGTGCTCGCCCCACTTCCGCTCGACCGCCTCTGGGAGAAGCTCGCGACCAAGCACCTCTTGATGCACGGCAGCGATTTCGACCTCCGCCTGCTGGCCGACCTCTGCCAATTCCGCCCAAAGAGCATCTACGACACCATGTTGGCCGCGCAGCTCCTCAGCCGCCAACGCATCGGTCTCGCCGCTCTCTTGGAACAACACTTCGGCGTCGTTCTCGACAAAGAAGGCCAGAAAGCCAACTGGTCCAAGCGCCCGCTCACGAAGAAGCTCCTCGATTACGCCGCGCTCGACGTCTGGCACCTGCCCGCCCTGCGCGACATTCTCACCAGCGAACTCGCCCTGCTCGACCGCCTCGACTGGCTCGACCAGCAGTGCCGCCGCCAAATCGAGTCCGGCCTGATCGGCTTCCCCACCGACGACGAAAACGACTGGCGCATCGGCCGCTCCGAACGCCTGCGCGGCGCCGGCCTCGGCGTCCTTCACGCCGTCTGGCACTGGCGCGAGGAATGGGCGCGCACCCTCGACGTTCCGCCCTTTAAAGTGTGCAGCTCCGAGCTCCTCACCAACATCGCCTACGCCGCCGAAGACGGTGACTCCGTCGAAGGCATTCTGGCCAAAGTAAACCTCGGTAAACGTCACGACCGCCTCGCCCCGACCCTCGCCACCGCCCTCCGCCAAGGCATCGGTCGTGACCCACAGACGCTCCCCCGCCGCCGCCGTTCGGACCTCGCGCCGCTCACTCAATCGGAAATCGCCCTGCAAGATCGCGTTAAGACGGATCGTGACCGCATCGCCGCCGGCCTTTCGTTGGACCCGACGCTCATCGCCAACCGCGCCCAACTAGCCCAGATCGCCCGCGATCCTGCCAAAATCGACGACATTCTTCTTCCATGGCAGGCCGACCTCCTGCGCGGCGAACCCTCGCTTAAGCCCGTCTAAGTGCGCCGTCGAAGGCCGACGAGGATTCGCTTTTCCTACGCTTGCCAAAGCAGGACGCACTCTCCACGTTCGCCCAACTCCCCTATGAAATCGAAGACCTTTCTTACCCTTGCGATTTGCGCCGTAGCCGCGTCCCTGTTCTCTGGCTGCTCCACGCAAAAGACCCGCACCGGTCGTAATAACAGCCTCCTCGGAGGTCTCGTTAGCTACAATACAGGCAGCTACGCTCCTGTTGGTGTTAACACCGCCGATCTCGACACCACGCAATGGCTCGGCCGCGTGAATCCCTCCGGCGACAATCTCTCCTTCGGCTGGGGCGCGATCACCCTCCACGATTACTGAGACGTCTCCCGTCTTTACTCTTTCAACCCCGCGATGGCCTTATGCCACGCGGGGTTTTTCTTTGCCTCCGTCCGCCGATGCGTGAGGTTTTCCGCCACCCGTGCCTTCGGACACCGCCAACATCGCCCGACACCTCGCCCTCGTAGCCGCGCGTCAGCCCGACACCGCCGCGCTTAAAATTCCTCGTGGCCGCACCCGCTCCGGCGACATCGATTACCTCACCCTCTCGTTCGCCGACCTCGCCGCCGAAGTCGCCGCCTGGCAGGTTGAACTCACCGCCCGCGGCGTGCGCCGCAATGACCGCGTCCTCGTGATGGTTCGCCCCGGCCTCCCGCTGATCGCGGCGGCTTTTGCCCTCTTCAGCCTCGGCGCCGTGCCCGTGGTGATCGATCCCGGCATGGGGCTGAAAAGTTTTCTCAGCTGCGTAGAGCGATCCCGCCCGCGTGTGCTCCTCGGCATCCCGCTGGCCCGCATCATAAGCCGCATCTACCGAAAAGCGTTTCGCACGGTCGAAGTCCGCGTCCCCGCCAGCGGCTCGCCCACGGCGCGCCGACGCACCAAATCCGAACGCGCACCGTTCACCTCCGAAAACGTGGTAGTCACCGCCTCCGCCGACCTCGCCGCGATCCTCTTCACCTCCGGCTCCACCGGCGCGCCCAAAGGCGTTTGCTACACCCACGGCATGTTCGATGCCCAAGTGGAACTCATCCGCTCGACCTACGACATCCGCCCCGGCGAAGTGGACCTGCCGCTGCTCCCGGTCTTCGCGCTCTTCAACCCCGCGCTCGGCATGACCACCATCGTGCCCGAGATCGACCCGAGCCGCCCCGCCGCCGTTGACCCCGAAAAAATCATCCGCGCCATCCTCCAGGAAAACGTCACCAGCTCGTTCGGCTCGCCCACCCTCTGGCGCAAAATCGCCGTCCACTGCCACGAGCACCACCTCACGTTGCCCACGATGAAGCGCGTGCTCTGCGCAGGTGCGCCCGTGCCGCCCGACCTCTGGGACTTGATGACGCCCGTCCTTCCCCACGGCACCCTGCACAGCCCCTACGGCGCCACCGAGTCGCTCCCCGTGAGCACCATCAGCGCCCCGGAAGTCCTCGCCCACCACAGTGGCACTGCCCTCGCCACCCAACATGGCGCAGGCACCTGCGTAGGTCGCCCGCTCCCCGCCAACGAGGTCAAAATCATCGCCCTCACCGACGCGCCCATTGCGCTTCTCGCCGACACCCGCGAACTCCCCGCCGGCCAGATCGGCGAAATCATCGTGCGCGGCCCCACAGTCACCCACGTCTATGACGCGCTCCCCGACGCCACCGCGGCCGCCAAGATAACCGACTCCGCCACCGGCGCGATCTGGCACCGCCTGGGCGATGCCGGCTATCTCGATGCCGACGGGCGCCTCTGGTTCTGCGGACGCAAAGCCGAGCGCGTCGAGACGACCGATGGCCCGCTCTACACCGAGCAAGTCGAACCCATTTTCAACACCCACCCCGACGTGCGCCGCTCTGCGTTGATCGGTCTGGGCGTGCGAGGACGCCAGCGGCTCGCCGTGGTGATCGAGCCGACCACCTGGAGCGTGGCCGAGACCAGCGCCGACTGCCGCCGCTTCGCTCGCGAGCTACGAGAGATCGCCAAACGCCTCCCGCACACCTCGCCCATCATGCTCTTTTACTTCCGGGAGAAATTCCCCGTAGACGTGCGGCACAACGCCAAGATTCATCGCCTCACCCTCGCCCGCTGGGCCGCCGACGGAGCCACCGGCTACGAGTCCGACCCCAAGCGATGAATCCCCCCGCCCACCCCGAATCGAGTAACCTATTAGGTTACTCGACTGCCTCGACCGGCCGCGCGCTCGTGACCGGCGGAACCGGGTTTCTCGGTCGCCGCTTGGTGGAGCGTCTCCTCGCGCAAGGCAGGTCCGTCGCTGTCCTCGCCCGCACGCCCGCGCCCGATCTCGAAAAACGCGGCGTGCGGTTCATCCGTGCCGCGCTCGACGATGCCGACGCGATGCGCGCCGCCTGCCGCGACATCGCCACGGTGTTTCATGTTGCCGCCAAAGTCGGCGTGTGGGGCCGCTACGACGATTTCTTCCGAGCCAACGTCCTCGGCACACGCGCACTCCTCGCCGGTTGCCGCGAACACGGCGTCGCCCGCTTCGTCCACACCAGCACTCCCAGCGTGGTTTACAACGGTCAGCCCCTCGCCAACGCCGACGAATCGCTTCCTCTCACCACCGCCTGCCCGAGTCCGTATCCGCTCACGAAGGCGATCGCCGAACGCGAAGTGCTCGCGGCCCATTCGCCGGAGCTGCGCACCGTGGCCCTGCGTCCGCATCTCATCTGGGGCGTAGGTGACCCTCACCTCGTCCCGCGCATCCTTGCCCGCGCGCGTGCCGGACGCCTCCGCATCGTCGGTGATGGCCACAACCACGTGGATATGGTCCATGTCGAAAACGCCGTGGATGCCCACCTTGCCGCCGAGCTGGCGCTGCTCCCACGCGCCCCAAGCCCGCCAGCCCCACCTAGTCCACCGCACTCTGCGATCCACCTACCGGCCGCCTCCGTCCTCGATGCCTCCCCCTCCCTCGCCGGCCCCGCGACGCCCAATCCAGTTTGTAACTTAATAAGTAACAAACTGGCTGGGGTGCCTTCGGGGGAGCAGTCGGGCGGAGCGGCCGACGCTTGGGCCGCGGGGCGGGACGATGGGCGGGCGGGCGGACGCGCGTATTTCATCACCAACGGCGAACCCGTTGTGCTTTGGGACTGGATAAACGAGTTGCTCACCGCGCTCGGCGAACCGCCTGTCACCCGACACGTGTCGCTCGGCGTGGCGTCCGCCGCCGGGGCGTTGTGCGAAGCGGCCTGGCGCGTGCTCCCGCTCCAAGGCGAGCCGCCCATGACGCGATTCATCGCCGCCGAACTGGCCAAAGATCACTGGTTCTCAATCGACGCCGCCCGCCGCGATCTCGGCTACACGCCGCGCATCACCATGGTCGCCGGCACCGCCGAACTCGTGGCCGCTTTGCGTGGCGGGGCGGCGAAGTAAGTCGGCAAGAAAAGGAAACGGCGCCAGCGCCCAAAGTATCGCCGTCGCCCCCCGCCGGCGAATCTGCGAACCCAGCGGCCGATAAAAGCCCTTGCCGGCGGACGATCCCGATTCGCGAGGGCCGGCTGGGTTGATCGGCAGTCGTCGCACTCCCCTTGGCCGGCGGGGGCGCCAGCCACACTTTGTCAGACACCGTTCTTCGATGCCTCTGCGCAGCTCGACAATCCGACCTTATCCATGGCGGACTGCCTACCTGACGGGCGATTTGCCCTGAGTCGCCACCAGACCCGAGCGCCCGTCGATGGTCGACATGACGAGGTCTTGCACCGGGATCTCGGCGCGGTTGCTCAGGAGATCGCGAGCGAGGTCGTCTATGCGGACGAACTTCACTCCGCGTTTCGCGAGTGCGGTCATCAGTTCGCGGAAGAGGGCGCTTTTGCCCATGCCTTCGATTTCGGCGTGGAGCGTAAACACGTTGGGGCGGTCGTCGCGCAACAGGCTGAGGTAGTGCTCGACAATCTTGTCGTCCGGAAATTCAGGACGGCCCATCAGCTCGTCGAACGTAGGCAGCGTGCTGGGGATTTCCATCGTCTCGAAAACGCGTCCGTCGATGCGCGGAAAAAACGGAGACTCGCCGCGTGTATCGCTCGCGTAGAGCAAGCCAGCTTCGTCGTAGATCTGGCGGCTTGCAGCGCACGCCTGCCAGCCGGGCGCGCCGGCGGTGAGCGCATCGGTCCCAAAGATACGGCGGAACTCCGCGCGCGCTTTGCCGAACTCGGCGCGAACTTGTTCGACGCTCATCCCGAGCACGTAGTCCTGCCACCGGAAGTGGTCGTGGCAATGGATGCCGACCTCGAAGCCCGCGTCGCGCACGCCGCGGATGATCGCTTCGTTGCGTCGACCGATGTGCGGCGCGGGGAGCAAGGTGCCATTGAGGAGCGTGCGCACGCCGTAGATCTGCACGACACTGGTCCGGGAAACTTTCTGGAAAAAGCCCGGGCGAAACACACGGCGGATGGCCTTGCCAGTGTTATCCGGCCCGAGCGAAAACAGGAAACACGCCGGCGCGTTGAACTCGCGGAAGAGCGCGGTGAGCGCAGGCACGCCGAGACGCGTGCCGCGGTCGGTATCGACGTCAACCTTGAGAACAAAAACGGGAGGCATGGGGAACGGGCGAGATTGGCAAGAGGCGACGCGCCTCATATGAGGTGCCTACGCCAGAAGGCTCGAATCGTTCTCGTTCTCTTTCTCGATCAGGTCGGTTCGAAAACGAAAAAACCGAGAACGAGAAAGAGTAAGAGAACGAGAACGAGAACGATGGGGAGAGGACCTTAGGCCGGGGCGTTGCTCACGCTGGCGAGGTGGTAATCCAGCGTGTGCTTGATCGCGGTGCGAAGGTCCGTCTGCGGATTCCAGCCGAGAGCTTCCTTCGCAGCGTTGATCGAAGGAACGCGGGTCTGGATGTCTTGGTATCCGGTGCCGAAATACTCCTGCGAGGAGGTGACTATGATGCGGGCCTGCTCGGCGTGCTCACGGTAGGCAGGGTAGGCCTTGAAGGCGTCGATGACGATGTTCGCAAGGTCGGCGACCGAGACGTTGTTGTTCGGGTTGCCAAGGTTGAAGATGCGGCGGGAAGCACAGCCGTTCTTGTTCTCGATGATGCGCAAGAGGGCGTCCACGCCGTCGCCGACGTAGGTGAAGGAGCGGCTCTGCTTACCGCCGTCCACGAGCTGAATGGGCTTCTTGAAGATGACGTTGCTCAGGAACTGGGTGAAGAGGCGGGAGCTGCCTTCCTTGGGCTCAAGGATGTCGTCGAGGCGCGGTCCGATCCAGTTGAAGGGACGGAACAGGGTGTAATCGACGCCGTCGCGCACGCCGTAGGCGTAGATGACGCGGTCAAGGAGCTGCTTGGAGCAGGCGTAGATCCAGCGCTGTTTCTCGATCGGGCCGTAAACCATGTTGCTGGTCTCTTCATTGAGCACCGTGTCGGGGCTCATACCGTAAACCTCGGAGGTGGACGGGAAAATGATGCGCTTTTTGTATTTCGCGCACTGGCGGACGATGTCGAGATTGGCCTCGAAATCGAGTTCGAAGACCTTGAGCGGGTTCTGGACGTATTGCGCGGGGTTCGCGATGGCGACGAGTGGGATGACGACGTCGCACTTCTTGACGTGATACTCGATCCACTCGCGGTTGATGGTGATGTCGCCTTCAACGAACTTGAAGCGCGGGTTACCGATCACGGAGGCGAGTTTGTGGTCGCCGATGTCCATGCCGTAAACTTCCCAATCTTTCTGGGCGAGGATCGTTTCGGTGAGGCAGCTGCCGATGAAGCCATTGGCGCCGAGGATGAGAACTTTAAGAGGCATAGATGTGGATGCTGAAGGGACGGGTTAAACGGAAAGTGAGGGGAAAATCTGGCCGGTGCGCAATGCAGGGGCTGCTGCGCCGCGCCATTCGGTGCGGGTGAGTTCAAGGGCGCCATCGCCGGTGGCAACCACCAGTGGATCAACCGAGAGAATCTCTCCGGGCACACCCCGGCGGCCGGCGGCGGCGGGTGAATCCGCTTCGGCCCACCAGACCATCAGGCGGGCGTCGCCGAGGTCGGTGAACGCGCCCGGATACGGGTCGGTCACGGCGCGGATCAGGTTAAAAATCTGCGTGGAGGTCTGCGTCCAGATGACGCGGCCGTCCTCGGGTTTGCGTCCGCCGAAATACGTGGCCTGCGAGTCGTCCTGCGGGGTCTCGGGGGCGGTGCCGGCGAGGAGCGCGTCGATCTGGCGGGCGACGACCGTTCGGGCGCAGGGGAGGACTTTACGGAAGGCCTGTTCGGCGGTGTCGCGCGGGCTGATGTCCACGCCTTCTTGGTCAACGATGGCGCCGGCGTCGGCGCTTTTGACCATGCGGTGCAAGGTCATGCCGATGCGCGGCTCGCCGTGAAGCACGGCCCAGTTGATGGGGGCGCGTCCGCGGTAACGCGGGAGCAACGAACCGTGGAGGTTCCAGGCTCCGAGGCGGGGCAGCGCGAGGATCTTGGTGCCGATCATGTGCCGGTAATAAACCGAGAGGATAAGATCGGGCTGGAAAGCGGCGATCTTCTCGCGCCACTCGGGCGTATTAACTGAGTCCGGCGTGAAGACCGGCACGCCGTGCTCGCGGGCGGCGACGGCGGGGGTCTTGAACCAGATATTTTCGTTGGGATTATCCTCGTGCGTGATGAGCGCGACGACGTTGTCACCACGGGAAAGCAGCAGATCGAGGCACGAATAGCCGACTTCGCTGTAGCCAAAGAAAACGATGCGGGGTTTGGACGACATGGCGGGTGGTTATTCCTTCGTCTCCAGGATGTGGCTGACGTGATAGCGGGCGCGGCCGCGCACCACTTGATAGGTGCGGCCCACGTATTCGCCAATAAGGCCGATGCCGATCATGCACACGCTCAGCAGGAAAATGATGATGCCGAGCAGCGTGAACGTGCCACCTTCCTCAGCGCCGAGGAAGAGGCGTCGGCCGGCCAGGATGAGCACCAGCACAAAGCTGGCGGATGCGCACACGCCGGCGAACATCGTGAACAACTGCAACGGCGACGTGGTGAACGCAGTGATCAGGTCGAAGTTGAGGCGAACGAGCTTGTAGAGGGAGTAGTTGGAAACGCCCGCGTGGCGCTCCTCGTGGCGCACGGGCACCTCGGTGGGATTCTGGGATAACGTGTAGGCGAGCGCGGGGATGAACGTATTGACCGCTCCGCTACGAACGATGGCGGCGACGACCGCGCGCGAATAGGCGCGGAGCATGCAACCCTGGTCGGACATCTCGATGTTGGTGGTCTTGCTGCGGACGAGGTTCACCATGCGCGAGGCGTAGCGGCGGAAGGCGCTGTCCTGACGGTTCTGGCGGGCGCCGCCCACGCAGTCGTGTCCGGCATCGGTGGCGGCGAGGAGCTTGGGGATTTCCTCGGGCGGGTTCTGAAGATCGGCGTCGAGCGTAACGACCACGTCGCCACGAGCGTGCTCAAAGGCGGCCATAATGGCCATGTGCTGGCCGTAGTTGGCGTTGAACTCGATGACGCGCGTGACATCGGAGCGGGCGGCGTGTTGCGCGGCGAGGAGTTCGCGCGAGCGGTCGGCGCTGCCGTCGTTGGTGAAGATGATTTCGTAGCGGCGCCCGAGGCCGTCGAGCACGGGATAGAGCCGCTTAAAGAGCAGCGGAAGATTGGCCTCCTCGTTGAACACGGGGATGACTACGGAAAGCGGCAGGGAAACGGCAGGGACGGTGCTCATGACGAGAGATTAGCCTGAAGAATGGAAACGAGAGTCTGGACAACACGCGCCACCTCGGCGCGCGTTAGCGTGGGGAACAGCGGCAAGGTGAGGATGTTCCGGCAAACCGCCTCGGCGCGCGGAAAATCGCCTTCTTTCCAGCCGAGGCGGCGATACAGCGCGAAGAGGTGAATGGGCGGATAATGCACGCCGGATCCGATGCCGGCGGCCTGAAGTTGAGCCATCACGTCGGCGCGTTTGATCGTGAGGCGGGCGGGCAGGACGACTTGGAACATGTGCCAGTTGGACTGCTCGAAATCGGCGGGCGGCAAGCCAAGGCCGAGCGCGTGGACGGCGGGTGTGTCGAGCAACTCGAAGTAGGCGCGGGCGAGTTCGCGGCGTTTGGCGGTGAACTCATCAAGTCGCGCAAGCTGGCCGAGGCCGACGCGGGCAGCCACGTCGGTGAGGTTGAATTTTCCGCCCAACACTTCGACTTCCATGCCATCGAGGCCGGAGCGCACCACGCCTTGGAGGCGGTATTGCTCGGCGAGCTTAGCTTCGCGGTCGTCGTTCAGGACGAGGCAGCCACCCTCGATGGACGTGATGTTTTTATTGGGATGAAAACTAAAGGAAACGAAGTCGCCAAACGCACCGATGCGACGGCCTTTCCACGTGGTGCCGAACGACTGGGCGGCGTCCTCAATCACGCGAAGGCTGTGCTTTTTGGCGATGGCGTAGAGGCGGTCGCGGTCCACCGGAAGACCGGCGAGGTCAACCGGCATGATGGCCTTGGTAGCGGGCGTGATCGCAGCCTCGATGAGACTCAGGTCGATATTGCGCGTAACGGGATCGATATCGACGAACACGGGCGTCGCGCCGACTTCGAGGATGACATTGCTCGTCGCCACCCAAGACAGCGGCGTGGTGATAACCTCGTCGCCCGGGCCGATGCCAGCGATGCGCAACGCGATCTCCATCGTGCACGTGCCGGAGTTGAACACGCGCACCGGGCGCCCGCCGAAATACTCGGAAAGTTTCGCCTCGAACGCCTTCACTTGCGGCCCCGACGTGATCCAGCCCGAGCGCAGCACCTCGGCCACGCCGGCGATGGTTTCATCGTCGATGGTGGGGCGCGTGAGCGGGATGGGGGCTTGCGCCGGTTGGATCGAAACAGGAAGGGTCATGGCGAGGATGAGGGAGCCGGCGGGTGATTCACGACAAGCACGAAACGCGTGGCTTCAGCGACCACGGTGAACGGCAGCTGCTGCGACTGCCAACGCGTTAGCATGTTTTTGGGCGCAACCGCATACGCGGTGGCCGGTTGTTTCCACCGAACGGTAAACTCCTCCGTGCTGATGAACCGCTCGCGACTCACCTCGGGCTCTGCATCGATGCCGAAGCTCAATTCGCCCCGATAATCCACCACGCTGATCAGCCGATCGAGATACACCGGGAGGTCCTGCGAATACGTGTTCACGCAATAAACCGCGTCACCCGGCGCGAGCAGCGGTTTCAACGTGAGCGCAAGGTCCTTGGTCGAGCGCGAGTCGAAGACTTTCCCTACAAAGTTGAATGGCAGGTAAAACGCGCCGCACGTCAGCAGCACCGCCACCAGCGCCCCCCTCGTCCGGCCCCGCCGCAGGCAAACGATGACGGCAACAGCTCCTCCCGCCAGCGCCACACCGAGCACCACGCGCCACGGTGCCAGTTCGCCGCCGAGTTCGGGGTATTTTTTCGGCACGGGCACGACCGCGACTGCCACCGCGAGCGCCAAGGCCAACCCGACAAACACCCACAACCCCGCGCGGAGTCCGCGCGCACCGGCCGCGCCGTCGCGCCATATCCCGGCCAAGTAGCCGCCGATCAGCACCGCCACCGCCGGGAATACCGGCAGGATATACGGGATCAGCTTCGAGTCGGACTTGGAGAAAAACAGCGTGATGAATCCGATCCAGATCACCAGAAACCACGCCTCGGCATGCGACTGACGCCCGCGCCAGCCGCCGGTCAGCGCGCTCCGCACCGCCTGCCCCACGAACGCGACCCACGGAAACAATCCCAGCAGCAAAACCGGCCCAAAAAACCACCACGGTTCGTAGCGTCCGTGAATCTTGGTGGTGAACCGCAGGTAGTGCTCATGGATGAAGTAGAACCACGCAAAATCGTGCTCCTTCACCACCGAGTGGTTGGCCTGCTCCGCGAGCAGATGCCACGGCGCCGCGATCCCCAGCAGCACGAGCGTGCCGAGAATCGGGTAAAACGGCCAGAGAGCCCGCCACTTGTTAAGTGTTAACACCCATACGAACGCCACCGCACACGGCAGCACGAAGCCGATCAGGCCCTTCGTGAGCACCGCCAGCGCCATGCTCGCGTAGAAGGCCAGGAACAACCAACGCCGCGTCGCCCCCGGCGGTTGGCACATCGCAAAAACAAACGCGAACAACGCCCCGCTCATGGTGACCGCCACCGCCATGTCGAGCAGCACGATCTGGCTTAACGCGTAATAAAGCAGCGACGTCGCCAGCACCCCGGCCGACCACCAGCCCGCCGTCCGCCCATAGAGCGCGCGACCCGCCGCATAGGCCATCAGCACGCCCATTAAGGCAAACCCCGCGTTCCAAGCGCGTGCCGTAAACTCGTTGACCCCGGCCACCTCAAACGTTGCCGCCGAAAGCCAATACATGAGCGGCGGCTTCTCGAAATACTTCACGCCATTGAGCCGCGGCGTCACGTAATCGCCCGTCGCCACCATCTCGCGCGGAATCTCCGCATAGCGGCCCTCGTCGGGGTTGTTAAGCGGACGCACCCAAAGAAAAGCGAAGAACAGCACCACCATGGCCAACGCCAGCAGCACGAAATCGCGCGCCCAACCCTCGGATGACAATTCATGCTGCGAAGGAATGCCCGTCGAGGCGGAGTCCGAAAAAGTAGCCATAAAGGTGCGCTACGTTCTACGCACGCCACGCCCGTATCCAGCTGAAAACCACTGGATACGACCGCCCCCTGTCCGGTCTTTGGCAAAATCTGCGCGCATAAAGAGTCACCTTAGAGGGCGACAATGAATCCAACGTGAACCCGACATGAATTTTCGTTCACGCACCCAGAGTAGATGCGGCGGCTCGCCCCGCTTCCGGGCCCCGCATCCTAAATCAAGCGTCCTGAATCCAACCAACGCAGCAGGCCGCCGCGTCCACTTTTCTACCCAGGCATCCCAGCTGGTTTGTCACTTATTAAGTGACAAACCAGCTGAGAGCCTTGATCGACGCAGGTTGAGAGTTGAACGTTTCCGGTCGCCGCCCACACAGTGCCCGCCCATGTCCGCCGCCAAACCCTTTATCTTCGTTTGCGGAGCCGATGACTTCCTCGTCAACCGGATGGGCAAGGCGCGCTACGACGAGTTGACCAAAGACGTCACCGACGAGTTCGCCCGCGAGATCATCAGCGGCTTTGCCAACAACGTCGGCGAGGTCGAAAGCGCCATCAACCGCTTCCGCGAAAGCGTGCAAACCGTGTCGATGTTCGGCGGTAAACGCGTCGTGTGGTTTAAAGACGTCAATTTCCTCGCCGACTCCGTCACCGGCCGCGCCGAAAGCACCCTCAAGCTGGTCGAAGATCTCCAGGAACTCCTCGCCAAGGTCGATCCCGAGCAAGTCGCGATCGTCATCACCGCCGCGCCCGTGGACCGCCGGCGCTCTTTCCCCAAATGGTGCGAGAAAACCGGCGACTCCACCGTCGTCGGTGGCGATGGCGACAGCGCTGCCGAGTCGCTCGCCGGCGTCATCCTCGCCGAAGCCCGCGAACTGGGCGTCTCGTTTGGCGAAGGCGCCGCGCAACTCCTCCTCGCCAAGGTCGGCGCCAACACCCGCCTGCTCATCGAGGAAACGCGCAAGCTCGCCACGTTTGCCGCGCCCCCGGATTCCCCGGCGACGGCCAATGGCGCGCCCATCGTTATCACCGAGGCGCACGTCGCCGAGCTCACCGCCAACACGGCCGAGGGCGATTTCTTCGAGGCGGCCGAGGCGTTTTTCAGCGGCAACCTCCAATGGACGCTCCGTGCGTTGCACCACCATTTTTTCACCGGCGGCGATGCGCGCCCGATCATCAGCGCGATGCAGAACCGCAACCGCATCCTCCTCCAAGTGCGCGCACTCGTTGACGCCGGCGAGGTGCGCGTGGGCCCGCGTGGGCTCGACGGGTTGCCCAAGGCCGCGCCGACCTATGCGCAACACTTTGCCGGCGTGACTGAGAAGAGTTCCTACAACCTTTTCAGCCAAAACGCCTGGTATGTGGGCAAACTCGCCGGCAGCGCCAAACTCCCGTCACTGCGCCGCTTGATCGACAACCAGCAGGACTTCATCCGCGCGTTCGAGGAGATCGTCCAGCGCCCCAACGAGCAGGAAGAAGTTCTCCGCGAGATGGCCGTGCGCTGTCTCTCGGCGGCCTGACCGGCCGTCCTCCCATGGAAACCGTTGTTACGCCCGTCCCGCACCGCCGCCGCCTGGTGTTTTCGCTGCTCGGCGTGTCGCTGGCGTGCAACATCGCCGCTCTGCTCACGCCGTTCATGAACGTGCGCATCGGCTTCAGCACGCAGCCGTATTCGTTGTTCAGCTCCGTGAACATGATGTGGTCAACCGGCCTCTACGTGCTCGCCGTGCTGGTCCTCGCGTTCTCCGTGGTGTTTCCCTTCGCCAAACTCGCCATCCTCGCGTGGGTCGCCACCGGACCGGTGCTCGATCCCCGACGCCAACGCTGGTTGGCCGCCGTCGAACGCCTCGGAAAATGGTCGATGCTCGATGTGTTCCTCGTGTGCCTGATCCTCACGCTCACCTCGGGACAACTTCTGGTGGGCGCCGAGCCGCTCATCGGCATCCCTCTCTTCGTGCTGGCGATCTTGCTCAGCATGATTTGCGGCGAACTCCTCACGGCGAGCCTGCACGACAACGCTAACGACAGCGACAACGCACAGGCAAAACCACCGCTTCGTGCCGGGGTTTACTTGGCGCTCAGCGCGCTTGGCCTCGCCGGCACGCTCGGACTCCCCTTCCTGCGCATCAACGACTGGAAGCTCGCCAATCACGCCTATAGCGTCGTCACGATTGTTCCCACGTTGTGGAAGGAAGGCTCGGGCCTCTCCGCAGTGATCGTCGGGCTGTTTTTGATTGTCGCACCCGTCGGAGCGTGGGTGGCCTCCGCGCGTTGGTGGTGGTGTCGCCGAGCCGGTCGCCCCGCCCCACTCAGTCACGCCCATGCGCGGCTCATGCGCCGCTGGAGCATGCTGGATGTCTTCGGGCTGGCGCTGGCGATCTTCCTCGTCGAAGGCGACTACCTCATGAAGACCGAGGTGCGTTGGGGCGCGTTGTGTTTGGTAGCACTGCTCGCGTTGCAAACGGCCTTCCAACTGGCCCTCGACCGCACTCTGACGCGGACAAGCACTTAGCCGCGGATCACACGGATGGGCGCGGATCGATACCGCCGGGGCATCCCTGCTTGAATCCGCGGTGATCTGCGTAATCCGCGGCCAAAACCCCAGCGTTGCGCCCGCGTTGGCCGCCCGCTTGCCTACCCGTTTTCATCATGTCGTCCGCCATTCCCAACGTCCTCGCCGAACGCTACGCCTCGCCCCTCATCAAAGACATCTGGTCGCCCACCGGACGCATCGCCATCGAGCGCGATTACTGGATCGCCGTCATGAAGGCCCAGCGCGACCTCGGCCTCGACATCCCGGCCGCCGCCATCGCCGCCTACGAAAAGGTCAAAGACCAGATCGACCTCGCCGACATCGACGCCCGCGAACGCGTGACGCTCCACGATGTGAAGGCCCGCATCGAGGCGTTCAACGCCCTCGCCGGCCGCGAGACGATCCACCTCGGCCTCACCTCCCGCGACCTCACCGAAAACGTCGAGCAACTCCAGATCGCCCGCTCGCTCGACGTGGTGCGCCTCAAAGCCGCCGCCGCGCTCCTGAAGCTCGGCAAGCGCGCCAAGCAATACCGCACGCTGATGCTCACCGGCCGCACCCACAACGTGCCCGCCCAGCCGACCACCCTCGGCAAACGTTTCGCAATGTTCGGCCAAGAGTTGCTCGCCGCCTTCACCGGCCTCGACGAACTCGCCGCCCGTTATCCGGTGCGCGGACTCAAAGGCGCGGTCGGCACCCAGCTCGACCAGCTGACGCTTTTTAACGACGCCAAGAAAGTTGCCCGCCTCGAAGCCGGCATCATTAAACACCTCGGCTTCAAATCCACCCTCTTCGCGGTCGGCCAGGTTTACCCGCGCTCGCTCGATTTCGAAGTCGTGTCCGCGTTGCACCAAGTCGGCGCCGCCGCCGCGAGCTTTGCCACCACGCTGCGCCTGATGGCCGGCCAGGGTTTGCTCACGGAAGGTTTCCAAAAAGGCCAGGTCGGCTCCTCCGCGATGCCGCACAAGGTCAACGCCCGCAATTGCGAGCGCATCTGCGGTTTTTCGACAATTCTCTCCGGCTACGTGACCATGACCGGCGCACTCTCCGGCCACCAATGGAACGAAGGCGACGTGTCCTGCTCGGTCGTCCGCCGCGTGGCGTTGCCCGACGCGTTTTACGCCATCGACGGCCTGCTCGAAACGCTCCTCGCCGTGCTCAACCAGATGGACGTCTTCGAGGCCGCCATCGGAGCTGAGAACCAGCGCCAGCTGCCCTTCCTCGCCACTACGACCATCCTCATGGAAGCAGTGAAAGCGGGCGTGGGTCGCGAAACTGCGCACCTCGCGATCAAGGAAAACGCCCTCGCCGCCGCGAAGGCGATTCGCACCGGCGAAGGCACGTCCGACCTCGTGGCGCTCCTCGCCGCCGACACCCGCCTCGGCCTGACCGAGAAGGCATTGCGCGCGATCCTAGCCGACGCGAAACGCTTCGTTGGCGCTGCCCCGCAGCAAGTGGACACGTTCGTAAAGACCGTCGCCCCGCTCGCCAAAAAGGTGAAAGGCGCCGCGACCTACGAGCCGGGCAAGCTGCTGTAAGAGAGAAGCCCTGCCTTCTCTTGAGATACCCGTTCCTATCAGAGGGCGCCCATGAAAATGGGTGCCCTCTGCGCGTAAGGACTACGCGCCCTGATAAACAGGCCGTCAGGGCGTGGACTCGATCAACAGCGGCAATGCGCGGACCCGCAGGAAGCACCGTGATTGGCCACTGGCATCGTAGTCGAAGCTGAGCACCTCGCCCGTGCCAACCATGGGCGGAGACACCACCGTCCACGTAGCCAGATCGCTCGTAGCCTCTACGAGATAATAGCGGTCGTCCTTCGAGGGCCAGGCCAGGTTGAGACTTCCCTGCGCGGTTGCACCCACATCGAACCCAGAGGTAGTCGCCGCCGAGGAGGTCAGCGCGCTGCTGAACCGGTCCGTGGCATCGAACGCATCCGTGCCGGCCAACATCTCATCACGATCGCTCACGCCGTCTCCGTCGGAATCAAACGTGGCGTTGGCCACCCCCAATCCACCGAAATGGTCACGTTCCCACCAGTCGGGAATACCGTCGGCATCGTCATCAGCCATGGTCACCGAGACTTCGTTGATCCGGCTGACGCTTGAGCCGACCACCATGATGGCACGCACCCGGCCGGTCACCTTCATCTTCACGGATGCACCCGAGGTTACCCAAGGGCTGGAGAAATCAGGAGCGCTACCGTCCAGCGTGTAATAAATACGAGCGCCGGGTTCGCGCGCCCCGAGGGTGATCATCACGGGATCGGTAAAAGTCCCCCCCGCAGGAGTGAACGTGATGGCAGGCTGAGTCGCATAGGCCCGCACCCAACCATCGTTGGTCGATACAATAATCTGTTCATCAGCAACCGTCACTGCGCCGCCCACGTCCAGCGTCTGCAACAAGACGCGATCATAGCGACCGAACAGATAAAGATGTTGTCCCGAGGCGGCGATCACCAGGTCCTCGGTCACCACGGGCTGCCCGGACAGGCTTTCGCCTACCGGGGCTTGGAAGGTCGCCAGCAAGCGACCGTCATCGGCGGAGCGTGCCTGCACCGTGCTGCCGCTGAACGCATAGACCACCCCATTGCTCACCGCCGGAGTTCCGGCAAAGTTGCCGTTGATGCTCCAAAGAGAGGCATGCGCATCGAGATCAATGCCGACGAGATCTTCGTCATCATAGACACTGGTCGGGCTGTCATTGACGACAAATGCGCGGCGTCCCTCGGTGGCGATAGTGCGGTTCATCGAGTAGCCAAAGCCACCCCAACCCAAGTTGAGCGACCAGAGGGTGGCCCCGGAAGTCAGATCGTGCCGGGTGAACACGCCACTCACAAACGAGTAGAGTTCGTTCCCGTTAACGGCGGGAGTCCAGCGATCCATCTGCGGAAGAGAACGGAAGAACGTCTGGGTCCCGGTCTGAACCGCAAAACCATAAAGTCCGCCATAGCTGCCTCCATCCACATGCACCCCAAGGCTGGTGACAACGGGTGCGAGATAGTTTTCCCACTGCGCGGCGTGGGGACTGCTCCAAAGGGTGGAGCCGTTGCGGGCGTCGAGCGCCCAGAGCTGTGTGTCGGCGGAATGGTTGCCGCGCTGCATATAGACTCCGCCTTGATAATACGTAGGCGGATTGAAGCTGTTGGCCGCAGCCATCGTGCGCCTCCACAGGAGCGCGCCCGTGCGCTCGGCCAGTGCGGTCACCCCAGATGCGCCGCGAGACGAAACGTAAATCCTGCCATCGGCCACAGCGGCCTGCGTGACACCGGACCCTGCATCATAGGACCAGCGCAACGCATACCGGCTACGTCCGACGGTGGTGGCCGCATAGCCGGTATGGCCGGGGCCATTGCCAAAGGTGGGCCATGAACCCTGAATTTCAGCCGAAATCTGCACGGTGACCGTAGCGGTCGCACGCACTCCGGCAGCATCTTCGATCGTATAGGTAAACTGCTCGGACCCCGAGGTCGCTTTCTTCGGAGGATGGTAGCGAAGGGTGCCATCGTCGTTGAGTATCACCTTGCCCTTGGACGGCTGAGTGAAGGAGACGACCGTGAGTGGATCGCCGTCCACATCGTAGTCGTTGGCGGTCTCGCGAATCGGGCTGAGAATTTGCCCCGGCTGGATCACTCGGAAATCCGGCAACGCCACCGGAGCGTCATTCACGGCGATGACATTCAAGACAACCGCCGCCTCGGACGAGAGGGATTTCGTGTCACTCGCGGCGTAACTGAAGTTGCCCAAGCCGGCGCCATTTTGGTCGGCGGACGGCACGTAGACGATGCGATGAGAAACATCCGCCACCAACGTGGGCGTGGTAGTGATGCGCGCTCCGGGCGTGACCCCGTCGGCGGTTTGGTAAAGCCATCCGGAACTGGGCAGGCGTGTGACGACGTAAGCGAGCGCATCATTGTCGGCATCCGTCGCCGCGAGCGACACGGCCACCGGCGTGTCCTCTGCTGTCGAGACGGTCAGCGGCTGGGCAACCGGAGGATGGTTCAGTGCGTCAGGAATGGAGTAAGCACGAATGGTGTTATCGGTGCCGCTCGCGATATAGAGCGTTTCTCCGGCGAGGCTCACGTAACCACCTTTCGCGATGGTCTGGCGCAATCCTCCACCGATGAAGTTGAAGAGGTAGGTCTTGGTGGGCGAGTAGGCGACCACCGTGTCGTTGGTCACGATCGGCTGCGATTGCAGGGCGGTTTCGGACGGCGCGACGTAGGTGGAAACCAGCCGCCCCGTTTGCGTATCGTAGGCTTTCACCGTGCCCCCACCGGAGAGGGCGAACACGCATTGCTGGCCGACCGCGGGTGTCCCGTTGAATTTGCCACGAACACGCCACTGCACCTGATGCGTGGCGAGATTGATTGCGATCAACTCCTGGTCGCCCGAGGGAACTGTGACGGAATCGTTAATCAAGTAGGCAAAGCCATTGGCGCAAGCGATGGTGCGATGCATGGAGTAGCCGGCCCATTGCCATCCAAAATCAAGCGTCCACTGAATCGCTCCTGTCACCCGGTCATGGCTCCGGAACTTGCCCATTACAAAGCTATAGAGACCACCTTGATGCAAAGTAGGCGTCCAGTCGTCGTATTGGTCGAGACCTACGAAGAACTTCTGAACGCCAGTCGTGGGATTATAGCCGTAGATACCTCCGTAACTGCCACCGTCGACATAAACTCCGGTCGTATCGATCGCCGGCGCGAGGTATTTCTCCCATTGAGCGGCAAACGGACTCGACCAGCGCGTCGCGCCACTCGCCGTGTCCAGCGCATAGATACGACTGCTCGATGAGTTCGAATACTGCATAAACACAGAGTCGCCGAAGGCGGTCGGCGGATTCATGTAGGCCCCTCCCGTGAAATTCACTCGCCAAAGTTCGCCGCCGGAACCGCTGTCGAGAGCGATCAGTTGCGACGCCCCAAAATAGATCGAGAAGCTGGAGAACACCTTGCCGCCGGCAATCGCCAGCGAGAGCGGAGGCTGACTACAAGCAACCGACCAGCGCTCGGTGAAAGCGGTCGTGCCGAGTGTGATCGGCAGATACCCGGCATGCTCCGGACTCGCGCCGAAGGTCGGCCATTCACGACCGAGCGTCGCACTCACATTAACCGTAACCGTCCCCGTTGCCCGCACTCCCGCGGCATCTTCGATCGTGTAAGTAAACGTGTCATTGCCCTCGGTGAAGGTCGCGGACGGCTCGTATTGCAAGGACCCATCGGCGCTCTTGGTGACATATCCTTTGGCCCCCTGCGTGAACGCGACCACCGCGAGCACGTCGCCATCGGCATCGCGATCATTGGCTTCAGGACGGAAGTTGGCCAGAACCGCGCCCGGGCGCAGAGCCACCAGATCATTCACGGCGACAGGCGCATCGTTTACAGCAGTAATATCCAACACCACTCCGACGGAGGAGGAAGCGGAGGCATAGTCATTGGCGGAGAACGTGAACGAGTCGGCCCCGCTGCCGAAAAGATCAACGGGAGCTTGGTAGATTACCTGACCAGCAGCATTAGAAACTAATACCGGCACCTCGGTGATAGGTGCCCCCTTGGTGAGGCCATCTGCGGTTTGATAAAGCGCTCCCTTCGCGGGCAACGAACGGATCACATAACGCAGGCTGTCGCCGTCGGCGTCGGTGCCATGGAGGGTGAGCGCGACCGAAGCCTCCTCCAAAATGGACACCTGTTGAGCGTCGGCCACCGGTGCGTGGTTGCTCGCTGGCGGGCGCGCATACAACCGCACGGTCTGGTCCGAACAAGTAAGGTAGAGCTTTCCATCGGCCAAGGCGGGAACACCCCCGACATCGAGAGTTTGGATGAGCTGACGGGTCGCCAGATTGAACAGGTAGGTGCGCGTCGCCGAGGCCGCGATCACGACATCGTCGCTAACGACAGGCGCATTTGTGAGCGCCGTGGCACCCGTCGCGACATAGTCGCCCAATCCACTGCCGGACGAGGCGCCAAAGCGTTTGATCGTCCCTCCGGATAACACGTAAACAACACCATTGGCCACCGCCGGAGTGCCGGTAAACGTCCCGGCGGTGCGCCAAAGGATTTGCCCGACCGCCAGATCCACCGCGATCAGCTCTTTCTGCGAGACTCCATCGTTGACCAAATAGGCGACACCATCGGCGCACGCGATGGTGCGATACATCGAAGACCCGCTCCACCCGAAGTCTAGAGACCACTTGATTGCTCCGATGGTGCGATCATGACTGCGGAGCTTGCCCATCACGAAGCTGTAGAGGCCACCTTGGTGCAAGGTGGGCGTCCAGTCATCGTATTGATCAAGACCGAGGAAGAACTTTTGCGCACCGGTCGTGCGATCATAGCCATAAATGCCGCCGTAAGCGCCCCCGTTCACATACACGCCGGTGGCGTCCACCGCCGGAGCGAGATAGGATTCCCACTGAGCGCCAAACGGGCTGGACCAGCGGACCGCACCATCAGCGAGGGCCAACGCATGGAGCTGCGACGAACCGCTATTGCCGCGCTGCAAGTAAACAGCTCCGTCATAGATACTCGGCGCGTTCATGCTGCCGGCGGTCAACGGCGTGCGCCACGCTTGAGCGCCGGTCTCGGAATCAAGCGCGACGACATTCGCATACCCGTTGATCGTAGAAAGGTTCGCATAGACAACCCGTCCATCCGCAACTGCCAGCGGCGTGACCGTCGAACCGGCGGTAAAACGCCACCGCTCGGCGAGGGCCGTGGTGCCAAGCGATCCCACGTAGTGTCCGGAGTGATCAGGCTCACCGCCAAAGGTCGGCCAAGCTCCACCAAACGCCGTGCTCGCCTCCAACACGACCGTCGCCGTCGACTGAACACCCACCGCATCGCGGATCGTGTAGATAAACCGGTCCTCACCAGAGGTAAAATCAGCGGCGGGCACATAACGCAGAGAGCCATCCGCATTCTGCGAAAGCGTGCCGCGGGTCGGCAGCGTGAAGGCCACGATCGTCAGAACATCGTTGTCCGCATCGATGTCATTGGCGCTCGGTAAAAACGACGCGAGCGTCTCCCCCGGACGGATGCGCACGCGGTCGTCCATCGCGCGCGGTGCATCATTCACACCGGTCAGGTTAATCGAGACCGCCGCGTCCGCGGAATTCAGAACACCGTCGTTAACCCGGAAAGAGAAGCCGGCGAGTGCCGTTCCAAACGCATCGGGAAGCGGTCGATACACAACCTTGCCTTGAGGGTTCGTGACCAGCGCCGGAAGCAGCGTAATGGGCGCACCGGGCTGGATACCATCAGTGGTCTGGTAGAGCGTGCCCTTCACCGGGAGGGTGGTAATGATCGCAGAGAGCGCATCTCCGTCCACATCGGTGCCACTCAGTGTAATGGTGAGCGTCTGGTCTTCGGTCCCGGTCGTTGTCTGCGGCGTCGCCACGGGAGCATGACGTGTAGTGCCAGTCACCGTGTAGCACCGCAGGGTGCCATCGGAACCTGCCACGAGAAGATTGGAGTCGGAGAGACTCACGATGCCACCCGGCGTGAACGTCTGAAGCTGCGCTTGGCTGGAGAGATCGAACACCCATACGCGGTTTGCATTGGCTGCGAACAACGTGTCGTTGGTGACGATCGGCTGGTAGCTCGCGTTCTCCGTGCCGGTTGAATACACTGGGCCGACCGTTCCGGTCGCTGCGGCATAGCTGCGGATTGCAGTGCCATCGATCGCGTAAGCCATGCCGTTGGCCACCGCGACCGCACCCTGAAACGAACCGGACACCCGCCAGACCACGGCATGCGTGGTGAGATCGATGCAGACGACTTCCTTCGTGCTGGTGAGCGCATTGATCACATACGCCTTCCCGTTCACGATCACCGGTGCACACGTGCCTCCGGAATAAGAGCTCGTGTCCGGCTTGATGTTTAACGTCCAAAGCGCGGCCCCCGTAGTTGGGTTGTGGGCGGTCAGTATGCCGCTCACAAAGGTGTAAACCGTGCTCTGCGAGTAAGCGGGCGTCCAACCATCGACCTGCGGCAACGATTGGAAAAAGAGCTGCGCCCCCGTCGAGCGATTGAACCCATAAATGCCGCCGTAGTATCCAGCATTTATATACACCGAAGAATCGGTGACGGTGGGAGGCTGATAAGTTTCCCATTGGGCGCTAAAGGGTGCACTCCAGACCGCTGTGCCGGTTTCGGCATTGATCGCCCAAAGCTGGCTGTCGCTGCTGTGATTGCCTCGCTGCAGATAAATAACGCCCTGATAATAGGACGGGCCGGTGAGCGAACGGGCGGTCGTGAAATCCTTGCGCCAAGCCAGAGTGCCACTGCTCAGCCGCACCGCAGAAACATGGGTGCTGTTGAAATAAATATTCGGCGTCACGAAGACCTTGCCATCGGCGACCGAGACTTGGTTCAGCGCCTGACCGAAGGGAAATTGCCAGTTGGCCGTAAACGTGCGGCCACCCAGAGAGGCCGGGTAATAGCTGGAATGAGCCGTCTCACGGCCCATCATAGGCCACGCACCCGCGCTCAAGTAACCCAAAGTAACGTTGACGCGAGCAGTGGCGCTGCCGCCGTGACCGTCCGTCACCGTGTAGGTGAAGATGTCGGCACCTTCAGTAAACCCGGCGTCAGGCTTATAGGTTAACGTGCCGCCTCCATTGCTGGTCACGACACCGCGGGCACCCGAGGTAAACGAAGCAATCGTCAGAGTGTCGCCATCGGCGTCACGGTCATTGGCCAGAACCGCGATCGGCGTGATCACGCCACCCGGCAATCCGTTGACACTGTCGTCCAACGCGACCGGAACGTCGTTCACCGGCGTGACGTTAAGCGTGACCGTAGCCGGAGCCGACTGAGTGCGACGATCCCGCACCACGAATTGGAAACTCGCCAAGGGCGTGCCAAACGCATCCAGCGGCGGCGCGTAAATAACCTTCAACCCCGAGTTCTCCACCCAAGCCGGAACCTGGGTTATCGGCTGGCCGCGACTGATGCCATCACTCGTCTGATAAAGCACACCGACACCAGGTAACTGCGTGATCTGCGCAGAGAGCGCGTCGCCGTCAGCATCGGTGCCTGCTAATATGATCACCGGCGAAGCGTCCTCGGGCAGACTCACGGTCTGCGCAGTGGCCACGGGCGCGGAGTTCGGCGCGGCTTGAACCGTCAGGGTAACCGGCACGGACGTGCCGGGGGTGACGGGATCATTGGTCGAAAGATCAAGCCGGGCTCCGTAGGTGCCCGCCACCAGACCGGCAGCATTCAACGTGACGCTAACCGGAACGGATTGTCCCGGAGCCAGCGTGAGACTGTTGGTCGAGTAGCTTAACCATGTCGCCGTGTGGTCGAGCAGACGCACATCGTCCCACCACGCGTCGGAGTTCACGCCGTAGTTGTAGAGATGCACGCTGCGGGCTTCGACGGCCGAAGCCTTGATGAATCCGATCCCGGCTTTCACCAGCGATCCATTAACGTAGTAGTCAAAACGCCGTGCGCTCCAATCCAGGTTGCGGAACTCGACATGATGCCACACGCCGGCCTGGAACAGGTAGCTCGCGTCACCGCCGTTGTCGGCGTTCAGCGAGAACACGCCCGTCTCCTTCGCGTAAAACAGAATCAGTTCACTCGAAGCGTCCTTGAGTGCGAAGTATCCCGTCGAGGTGGTCGTCGATCCCGGACGCACCCAGAACGAAATCGCCTTGGGCTGTGATCCCGCCGCGAGGTCGTGATAGATTCCCGTGTAGTGCCCGCTTGATCCCGTGTTGCGGAAATGAAAACTCCGCGCCCCTACTGCCGCCGTGGTGGAGACAATCTCGCGAACTCCCACGCCAGCCCCCGTGCCCCAATCCGTGAGAGAGCCGCCCTCAAATCCGTCCTCAAACGGAATGACCGCTGCGGCGCTAGCATCCACATCGGACGCACCCTCGCCGGCAAGAGAGGAATGCGCATCGTTCTCGTGAGAGACCGGTTGCACCGTGTCAGCTCCGGCAAAACTCCAGCTCTGGACGGACGAGGTTCCGGTGCCGGCTGCGGCGATCACCACGGTGAGGGGAAGATCACCAGTATTGGCCAAGGTAAGCGTATGCACCGTCGACGTATCCTCCGTTTGTGTGGACGTGATACTGGCGGGGCTCACCGAAAGTCGTGAGCGGCCCAAGGCAAAGTTTACGTCAGCAGGAGTAGGCGGCACTTGCACCGACACGGGTGCGGCCGCGTTATAACCCGCCGCGACCGCCTGGACGCTGTAAGATCCATCGATCAGCGATACGTGGTAGCTACCATCGTTAGCAGTCGTTACCGACCCCGACACCGGACCACTGTAAGTTACCACCGCAGCGGCCAGCGGCGCTCCGCCCGAAAGGGCCGTCACTCGACCGCTCAAAGTCACGCGGCTATAAATAGTGAAGTCCACATCACTCACCCAACGCCCCTGAGCGCCGTCCGTGGTCGTAAATCGAAGAGTAAACCGGTGCGGAGTCACCGCCGAGGACGCGATGTGCATCCGCAAGGGAGAGCCGGTGTTGCTGATCGTGGCGCCAGTCGCCAGCGAGCCCCACGTCTGGCTGGATTGCAGCAAGGTTACCGGCTCGCCATCGGCCACCAATGACGCCTGCGTAACGAGTCCTGCGGCGGTCGCACTGCCGCCATTTTTAAGAGTGAGCACGAGGCCGATGTCCTCCCCTGGATTGATCGTGCCGTCGCCATTGCCCTGTGCGCCGGCCCCAGTGCCATCGTTGATCGCCAGATTTGTAAGCGAAAGGTAGGGGCCATTATTGACGATCAGGGTGCGGGCAATGTTGAGCCGGCCGCCCGATTGCACCTTGCCCGAGAACCCGGACACCGGATCAACGTTGGTTAAGAGTGCGGTTTTGAGCCCGCTCCAGCTCAAACCTGGCCGGGCCGAAAGAAGAAGCGCCGCCGCACCCGCCACATGCGGTGTCGCCATCGAAGTGCCGCTGAGGTAGCGATAGCCGCCTCCGGGCGAGGTCGAATACACGTTCACTCCGGGAGCGGCGAGATGCACGCTGTTGGGGCCGTAGTTGGAAAAAGACGCCAACCGGTCGGAGGAATCAGAGGCCGCCACCGAGATGACGTTTGTTGAAATATAGGAGGCCGGGTAGGTCGGAACGCTATCGTTGTCGGACGCATTATTACCCGCAGCGGCCACGAACAAAACCCCGGCTTTCTGAGCGGCGTCGATCGCATCCTTCATCGCTTGGGAGTAGCCGCCACCACCCCAACTGTTCGAGGTGACCTTGGCGCCATTGGCCGTCGCATAGAGCACCGCCTCGACGGCATCGGAGATGTAGCCGCTGCCGCTGGACCCCAAGAACTTCAACGCCATCATCTTCACCGTATGGCATACGCCGACGACGCCTATGCCATTGTTGCCCACGCCACCAATCGTGCCCGCGCAATGCGTGCCATGATAGTGGTCATCCATCGGGTCGCCGTCGTTGTTAATGAAATCGTAGCCATGCACGTCATCGACGTAGCCGTTGCCATCATCGTCGATGTTGTTACCCGGAATCTCCCCTGGATTCGTCCAGATGTTAGCGGCGAGATCCGCGTGGGTGTAGTCGATACCCGTATCGATTATGCCGACAACCACACTGGCGCTGCCGCGCGCGATATCCCACGCCTCAGGCGCATCGATGTCCGCGTCGCCGAGACCACCCGATTGCCCGATGTTGTGCATTCCCCATAACAGGCCAAACGAGGGATCATTGGGCGTGAGCATCGCGTGCAGGATGTAATCCGGTTCCACCGTTTTGAACGGTGCTCCCGCGCCCCGCAGCGCATCTTGGAAATAGGCATATTCATCCAACCCGGGCTTCGGTAGTTGGATCAAATATACAGGCGAATTAGGCACATGCCGACGAATGGACGCGCCAAATTTCTGCACATAATTCCTCGCCGCGTCGGCACTTTGGCCGTCGGCCAGACTGACGACAAAGTGATCGCCGACCATCGCCACTTGGCGAACACGCGCTTCCTCGCCTGTGGCGGGATCACGGCGCCATTCTTCTTCAACGCGCACATACGGATACTTTTGGTCCGTCTTGATCAGCTTGGCCTTCGTGTAGCGACCCTCGCGATTCGGCGGTGTTGATTTTTCATCCACTAGGACTGCGCCAGGAAAAAGCTTGGCAACGTCCTCGCCCGATTCGGCTACTGGCGCTTTGGCGGGCGGCACCGCCGGGGAGACCGACTCCGTCCGCACGGGCAGTGCAGAAGGAACCACCGGCTGAGCACGCGCAGCACGGGTCCCATTGGCCTGTGTCGCGGATGCGGCGATTTCGGGGCGCTGCGACGTGCAGTTGACCCAGACGATAGCCGCTAAGAGCGCCGCTAGGAGAAAGCCGATTTTTTTCACAGGGTGTCGTGGTTTGGGGAAACCCGTGGATCAAGAGTCGCCCGCCCGACTACGGCAAATCATTTTCCTGGCATGCTGAAATCCGCAAATTGAGGGCCAACACGTTGCCAGATCATCGGACGCCAAGCGCGTCGAACCACAGTTGCTCGGCAGACAAATGCCTCCGTCCACATGATCGTTTATTGGCCCGTCAGACCTGACATGACTTAACAGTTTTCAGCCCATTTCCCATGAACTCGCCCGTCACCGCTGTCTCATTGATAAACAACAAACGAGCTTGTCACTTAACCCGTTTGTGGACTTGGCGTGCCCAGCGTGACACGAGAGCCAAGAGCGCTGAGCGTCAGCCGAGGAGAGAGCCGTGATCGGCCACGCACGCTCTCTCACCTGACTCAGCCTCAGGCCTTCTTTTCCAGCGCGCCGTTCACCGCGCTCGGGCGGGCACCGTTGATGGCGTCGAAGAGCCGGCTCACCGCACTCTTGAGCTCGACGGACTGACTGTTGAGTTCTTCAGCGGCGGCGGCCGATTCCTCGGCTCCGGCGGCGTTGCTTTGAGTCACCTTGTCGAGCTGCATGAGCGCGTTGTTCACTTGGTTGATTCCTTGGTTTTGCTCGCCCGAGGCAGAGGCGATTTCGCGCACCAACTCGTCCATGCGGCGCGCTCGCGCAAGGATGGTGTCGAGGCTTTCGGAGACTTTCGTGCTCACCTGAACGCCGGCGGCGCTCTTGCGGATCGAATCATTGATGCAGTCGGTCGTTTCCTTCGCGGCGAGAGCGGACCGCTGGGCCAGGGAGCGCACCTCGTCGGCCACGACTGCGAAACCGGCACCGACTTCGCCGGCGCGGGCGGCTTCGACTGCGGCGTTGAGCGCGAGGATGTTGGTCTGGAAGGCTATTTCGTCGATGGTCTTGACGATCTTGGCGATGTTGTCGGAGGCGGTTTTGATTTCGGCCATCGCCTGGAGCATGCGCTGCATGTCACCCGCGCCTTTGTCGGCGGCCTCACGCGTCTGGCTGGAGAGTTGCAGGGCGGAGTTGGCGTGCTCGGCGTTGCGCGTCGTCATGCTGGAGATTTCCTCCATCGTGGCGCTGGTTTCCTCCAAGGAGGCAGCCTGTTCGCTGGCCCCTTCGGCCAGGCATTGAGAGGCGGAGGAGATGTCGCGGGCGGCGGCCTCTTCCTGCAGGCTCGAGGCGTTGATCCGGTCGATGGCCTGCTCCAACGGTTTCATGACGGAGCCGCGCATGTAGATGAAGGCGCCGCCAATCACCAAGAGACTCACGGGAATCATCCAGAGGAGGGTCGTGGTCATGCCGTCGTGCGTAACCTGGTCCACGTGATCGAGCGTGGCATTGAGCACGAAGGCACCATGCACCTCGCCGGTTTTCCAATTCTCCATCTGGAAGCCGAGGATGTCCTTGCCGTCGCCCGTGCGGCTGTTGGCGGGATCGCCGTGGAAGAAAAGGCAGTCGGAGGTCAGCTTGATAGGGCGCGCGAACACGAGGCGGTTATGCTCTCGGTCGATTTTGAAATACTCCGCCGTCCCCTCCTTCTCAAACGTGTCGAGGATGGCGGCCTCGTCAGCGGTGGGCTCGTTGTCTTTGTTGCGCGCCTGCCGCTTGGGGACGCGAAACTCCCAGTTATTTTCCTTGGCCGCCTTGTCGATCGCCTGCCAGGCGGCGACCACCGGGATCGTCTTGTAAAGCGTGGAGCCGCGCAGGTCCCCGGCGTGTTTGTATTCGGCGAGCAAGGACTGGCGATCGCCACATCGGCACAACCAGATTCACATTTAACAAGTTAGCCCAACAAACCCCGCCGGGGCGGAACAGATTGCCCTAAACCCGACTTCGTTCCGGGCCGATAACTGTGAGACACGCGCCTGCACGAACCGTGGCGGCGCAACGCCTTTCCCCCATGTCATTTCCACTCCATCCCATCACCGACCCCTGCTGGATGCGCCTGGCGACCGGCCAAGCCACCCACTTCCAAACCCGCCAACTCGGCCTGCAGCTGCTCTTCAAGCGCATACGAGACCCCAAACTTACCGATGCCGACCGGGCGCGCGAAGTCCGGGCGTTTTTCGAAAAATACGCCGCCATCCTCGCCGCCGAAATCGCCCAACTCGACCGCCTCTGAGCCATGCCCACCACCCCTGCCCCCACCATGAACGCCCTCGTCTCGATCGCCGAAGTCTCCGCCCTCATTCGCAACGGCGCCTCCCTTTGCCTCGCCGGCTCCGCCGACGCTCTCGCCCAACTCCCCGCCGGCAACTGGATCGCCGGCACCATTCCCTATTTCATGACTGAAGCCGGCGGCACCAAATCGCTCGACCGCGTCTTCGTCACCCGCTTCCCCGACGACTGGCACATCACGGTCGCGCAGTATACCGCGGACCAGATCGACCAGATCGTGACCAACACTCCCGATGACGGCTTCGCGCTCGCCATCGCCCCCTGCGGCAGCCCCGCCCTCGAACGCTTTGCCCTCACCGGCCGCGACGTCACCAACGCCTTCCTCAAACCCGTGGTCGGCTGGATCGCCGGCATCGACCTCGACGCCCTCGGCCACCAACGCCCGCTCGTTTACCTCGGCACCGACTGCCAGCCTCGTGAAGACGGCATCGTCGTTGCCCACGTGACCCTGCCCCGCGGACGCCTCGCCTCCCTCTCCATCGTCAACATCTTCGAGCCCGATGATGGCGACACCCTGCAGTTCACCACGCTCGGCACCACCGCCACCGAATGCCTCGTCAACGGTCGCCCGCGCCCGCTAGCCGATTACCTGCGCGAACGTGGCAACGCCTCCGGCACCCTCCCGCTCGTCGGCGATTTCTCCGGAGCGTTGATCAACGTCTCCATCCAAAGCATCGCCGCCGACGGCAAGGTCACCTTCTACGCCCCGATCTTTCCGGACACCCATTACCACCTGGCCCGTCCCGTCGCCGACTACGCCGACGCCTTTGCCCGCCAACTCGAAGCCGACTCCGGCGAACCGCCCGCCTTCGCTTGCAACTGCATCCTCAATTACCTGCATGGCCGCCTCGAAGGCCGCACCATTGGCGGTATCCAAGGCCCCGTTACCTTCGGCGAAATCGGCTACCAGTTGCTCAATCAAACGCTGGTGCGCCTGCACATCCACTGAGCGCCGACGAGCCGCCCCCGACCGACCGAACTGGAGACCCGACAACCCCGTCGGGTCTGCCCGGGCCGTGGAATCGGTAAGATCGCAAGACCAGCCCGCACGACCGCCACAGTCGGAGCCTGCGAATCCACCGCCGGAGCCACCGTCGCCGCCTGCGCCCCACCGACGCCGCCAACGCCGGATTGCCGGACTTCCCGAACCCGGCATCCGGTGTTGGCCCCTTTGTGCAAACCGGACACGCCCACGACCGAACTTTGAGTTTGCCAGTGCCGCCCGGCCGCCAACACCCTGCCCGTTCACGTTCTCCTCTTCCCTTACACTTTAACCAATACACACAACCATGGCCGAAGATCTTGTAGGTAATGCACTGGTAGGTCAGTCCGGTGGCCCCACCGCCGTCATCAATGCCAGCGTTGCGGGCGTCATCGCCGAAGCGCTCAATAACAACGAAATCGAAGAGATCTACGGCACCCTGAACGGCGTGCTCGGCATCCTCCAAGAGGACTTTATCGACCTCGCCTCCGAGTCCCAGCAGACCATCCGCGGCCTCAAGCACACCCCCGGCGCCGCCCTCGGCACCTGCCGCTACAAGCTCAAGAAGCAGGCCGATTTCGAGCGCGTCCTCGAAGTCTTCAAAGCCCACAACATCCGCTACTTCTTCTACGCCGGCGGCAACGACTCCCAAGACACCGCCGACAAGATCTCCAAGCTCGCCCAAGAACAGGGCTACGAGCTCCGCGTCATCGGCATTCCGAAGACCATCGACAACGACCTCCCCGTCACCGACCACTGCCCCGGCTACGGCTCCGTCATCAAATACATCTCGACCACCGTCCGCGAGATCGCCTGCGACAACGAGGCCATGGGCCAGCACGACCTCGTGCAGATCGTTGAAGTCATGGGCCGCAACGCCGGCTGGATCGCCGCCGGCGCCTCCCTCGCCAAGCGCAAGGACCACCCGCACGACGCCCCCCACCTCATCCTCCTCCCCGAGGTCGCGTTCTCCCAGGACAAGTTCATCGCCGACGTGCAACGCGTCCTCAAGCGCGAGAAGTCCTGCATGATCGTCGTCGGCGAAGGCCTCATCGACGCCGATGGCAACTACGTCTCGGCTGCCGAAGCCACCGACGCCTTCGGCCACGCCCAACTCGGCGGCGCCGCTGAGTTCCTCCAAGGCCTCATCGAGCAAAACCTCCCCGGCATCAAAGCCCGCACCGTCAAGCTCGGCATGGCCCAACGCGCCGCCGTCCACGCCGGTTCCAAGACCGACGCCGACGAGGCCTTCCTCGCCGGTCAAGCCGCCGTCAAAGCCGCCATCAACGGCGAGACCGACAAGATGGTTACCCTCCTCCGCGGCGACCAGGACCACTACACCGTCGAGACCGGCCTCGCTCCCCTGAGCGACATCGCCAACGGCGTGAAGAAGCTCCCCCGCGAGTGGATCAACGAAGACGGCGTCAGCATGAACCACCAGTTCGTCCGCTACGCCCAGCCCCTCATCCAGGGCGAGACGGTTGTCCCCTACGAGAACGGCCTCCCGTTGTTCGCCAAGCTCGAGAAAGTCCGCGTGGAGAAACAGCTCCCCGCCTACGAACTCTAAGCGTTTCGCGTCCAGCGAAACCCTCTCCGAGCATCCAAAGCCGGCCCCTCACACGGGGCCGGCTTTTTTGTGCCCAACGCGCAGCCAAAGCCCCCGGTTCCGAAGCCCGGCGGCATCAGCCGCCCCTCCGCTTACCCGCGAAGGCCATTGGCCGAAGCCGCTCCCAGAGAATCGGCCCATTGGCCGATTCCATTAGTGGTCAAAAACTCCGTGGCCTTGGAGCCCGTCCGTATCCACGAGCGCCCGCGAGTGGTGATGGAGGCGCTCACCCCATCCACGCCTAAAGCGCACCCCAGCTCCGCCCCCCTCCGCCCCCGAACCCATCATGGGGCCAAGGCCCGACCGCACTTACCCTCCTAGCCACCATTAACTTCCCCAATTTCCGGCCAACCCTCCCCGCCCACCGTCAACCGGCACCACCCGCCAAGGAACGTTACGGTAATTTTCGCAATTACTGGATTCCATGGCCACCCCACCCGCCACGCCCGCCACCCTCGTTCCGCCCGGCCCGGCAACCGAACCCCCTGCGGATAAGCCCCACACGCTTACCCCTGCGGAGCTCGGCATGATCCAGAATTGGGTGCAGTTGGCCGACACCCTCGGCCTGCCCAAATCCCCCACGCAGATCTACGGCCTGATCTTCACGTCGAAAAAACCCATCAGCGCCCAAGACTGCGTCGACGAGCTCAAGATCAGCCGCAGCTCCGCCGGACAAGGCCTCAAAACCCTCCGAGACATCGGCGCCATCCACCCCTCCTTCAAACTCGGCGCCCGTCGCGAGGCCTTCGTGATCGAGTCCGACCTCGGCCTCGTGATGCAAGGCGTGATGAACGGCCGGGCCCTCCCCGCCTTCGACACCTTCTTCGCGCAACTCGACGCGCTCAAAAAGTCCCTCAACCCCGAGACGGACAGCTTTCTCATCGGCCGCATTCAAAAGCTCCACCGCTGGCGCACCAAACTGGACCACTTCAAACGGTGGCTCCTCCAATAAACACCACGCCGCCTACTATAATGCCCGCCGTAGCCGCACAAACCCCGTGGGAGATCCAAAAGTCGGTGATCTTCGCGATCTTTATACGCGAACTCAACGCCCGCTTCGGCCGCTTCAGCCTCGGCATCGTCTGGGCCTTGCTGGAGCCAATCACCTATATAGTCATCTTCTCCTTCATCCGCGGCCGCTTCACCGGCGCCGACCTCTCCGGCATTCCGCCCATCCTGTTTTTCGCCTCCGGCGTGCTGATGTATAATATCTTCCGCAACGTCATCAGCACCTCCGTCAGCTCCGTCGAGGTCAATGAAGGCCTCTTTAACTACCAACGGGTTAAGCCAATCGACACTTTCATCGCCCGCGCCGCCGTCGAACTCGTCGGCATTCTCGGGGCCGCCGTCGTCCTGCTCGGCGGCCTCTATCTATTCGGCTTTGTATTCACCATATTCAGCTACCTCCAAATCATCGGAGTCCTGCTCTGCATGTTAATGCTCACCGGAGGCATCGGCTTGGTCTGCAGCGTCCTCGCCCCTCTCTGGCAGGATTCCAAGAAACTCGTCCCCTTGGTTCTGCGAAAATTTTTCTATATATCCGGCGTCTTTTTCCCCGCCGACGCCATCCCGCGCAATCTTGAAGGCTTGGTCATGTGGAACCCCCTTCTTCACGCCATGGAACTCATGCGCGACGCCCTCTTTACCAACTACACCTCACACGCCTGTAGCTGGAATTACCTCATCGCCTGCTCCGCCAGCTCTCTCGCCATAGGCTTGGTTATATACCGCCTGTTCCGCGTCACCGTGCTCACGTCCGGCTATATTCGCTGAGCTATGCTTAAAATAGAAAATCTCACCAAGTCCTACCGCATAAAAGGCGGACGCCACTACGTCTTCGAAAACGTCAGCGCCACCTTTCCCGACGACGCCAATATAGGCATCATCGGCCCCAACGGCGCCGGTAAATCGACCTTCCTGCGCATCTTGGGCGGCATCGATTTTCCCGATAGCGGACGGATCGTCACCGACCGCAGCTTCTCCTGGCCCCTCGGCCTCAAAGGCGGCTTCGTCGGCCACATGAGCGGACGCGATAACTGCCGCATGGTCTGCAATCTCTACGGCCTCCCCGGCGACGAAATCAAACGAAAGCTCGAACAAGTAAAAGCCCTCTCCGGCATCGGCGATTACTTCGAGGAACCCGTTGACTATTATTCATCCGGCATGGGCGGCCGCCTCGGTTTCGCCCTCAGCATGGCCTTCGATTTCGACTACTTCCTCATCGACGAAATCACCTCCGTGGGCGACGCCCACTTCAAAGCCTTGGCCAAGCAGGCGTTCGCCGAAAAAACCAAGAAGTCCAAGATGATCATGGTGTCCCACAATATGGGAGACATCAAAAAGTTCTGCGACATCGCCGTCCTGGTCCAAGGTGGAAAAATCCAAGTATATAACGACATGGACGCCGCCATCCGCGCCTACCTTCCCCAGACCAAAGAAGCCACCGACGACCTAGCCGAAATCAACCGGCAAGCCAGTCTCGATGAGATTAATATAACCAGCGTTAAACTATCCGAAGGCCAGGAAGCAGCCGTCTCCGAAATCACCACACGACTGAACGACATCGAGCAAATGCTGCGCGACCCGCGGCATTATATATCAGGCCATAACGATGAGTTCTATTTCCGACTGGGCTCCGCCTGTGAGGCCCTAGGCTGCGAGCGCACCGCCTTAGAATATTATAAAAAAGCGACGGAGCTGAACTCCCACCACCTGCGTGCCCAACAACGCCGCGCCGCCCTGGCGGCCACCCTCGGCCTTGCTGACGAAGTGTCCGAAGCAATCACCGCTGCGGAAGCCATTGACCCCCTCAATCTATTCACGCTCAAAGCGAAGCAGCAATATCTCCTCAAGCAGCGCAAGTTCCCCGAAGCGCTCGCCGTCTCCGACCAAGCGCTTCGCGTCGCTCCCCAGAACGCACAGCTTTGGACGCAACGCGGCGCGATTCTCCTCGCTATGGAAAACATGGGCGAAGCCCTCGCCGCCCAAATCAAAGCTGTTCGTTATGCACCGGACGACCATCGCGCTTATCAACAACTCGCGACCATTCTGGCCGCGGCCGGTGATATTAAAGCGTCCATGCTCGCTCGTCATAAAGCGCTAACCCTGGAGGAGCGTGTTAAAAAACAACCCAAGCGCCCTGAACTGGAGCCGGTGGTGAAATCCCTGCGTAAACTAGATACCTGCGTCCGCGTATGAAGCCTGACCAAATCATCGTTCGCCCCATGACTACAGCCAGAAAACTGAAGCTGACGCCGACCAATATCACGTTTGCTCGGTTCACCGGCGCCGCCGTCGTCATCACCCTGTTTTACCTGCTGGTCTGCGCACAGCCGATCTATAAAACGCAGATCCAGCTCATCATTAAGGAAAACAAGGACCCAATGGAGGCCCTCGTAACCGGAATCCCCGCAGGCCTTTTCGGCAGCAGCGGCCACACCTCAGTCGAAGACGCTTATGTCTTAACCGGTTACCTGCAAAGCAGCCAGTTTATCGAACTCGCCGAACAGCGGCTCGGACTAAAAGCACACTACTCTTCGCCCAGCTTCGACCCACTGCATTCCCTTAAGCGAAACCCACGAGCCGAGGACTTTTACGACTATATACGCAAGCAAATCGCCATCCAGATCGATCCCAATTCCAATATTGTCAGCATAGAGGTCTCCGCGTTCAGCCCTGAAAAAGCCCTGGCGCTGGCCAATCTCCTCGTCGAGGAAAGCGAAAAGGCAATCAACAACCTGAATACAAGAATGGCCACCTCGCAGACATCGCTCGCGCTCCAAGAACTCGCCCAAACCCAAGCGACGCTCTTGGAAAAACGGCAGCAACTGCTCAAATTTCAAACCGACAACTCCATCGTAAACCCCACGAGCGAAGTGCATAGCCGACTCACTAACGTCGCCGGCCTCGATGCCCACTTGATCGAAAAAGAGACCACCCTGCGCGCCAAACTGCAATATATGCAAGGCGACTCCTTCGAGGTTAAAAGCCTCCGGCAGGAGATACGCGCGCTCGACGAGCAGCGCCAAAGCGAAACCGGAAACCTGATAGCGTCCGGCGACAAAAGCATGGCGGCTATACTCATCAAATATGAAGACATAAAGATGCAGGCCGACTTCGCCCTCCAAGCCTACTCCTCCGCCTTCACCCTTGTAGAAACCGCCAAAGTCGAGGCCGACCGGCAGAAGAAATTTTTATTATTAATCGCCCCGGCCCACCTCCCCGAAAAGCCCGCGTTTCCGAGCCTCCCCTCCAATACGCTCACCGCCTTTGCCATCGCCTCCGTCGCTTTCGGTATCGTCCGGCTCACAGCCGCCACCATCCGCGATCACTCGATATAAATTCAATATAATCATCCCATGGCACGCATGTCTCCACGCTTTACCCTCGGCTGTATTGGCTTGCTGGTAGCACTCGCCGCCCACGCCCAGTCATTCGTCCAACAAGACACCCAGGTCGTCGATCAAGCCACCTCGCAGCCGCCCATGCTCCCGCAAACGCCGACCACCGCCGGCGCTTCCGTCGCGCCCGGGCCGACCCCGCAGACGCAGAAAAACAAGGGCTTCTGCTATACAGGTGACGGACTTCCGATCTTCGGCTCCCAACTGTTCCAAGGCGACTTCAAGAACCTTTCCTTCAATGGCTTCAATCCGGACTACCAAGTCGGCGTGGGCGACGTAATCCAAGTCATGTTTTGGGGCGCGCTAGAAAATAACCTCGAACTCACGGTGGACGCCCAAGGCAATATATTCCTGCCCAAGGTTGGCCCTGTCCCCGTCCTCGGGGTGCGCAATGCGGATCTAAACAAGCTGCTTAATGACCGGATTCGAAAAGTATACACCGAAAACGTGGAGGGTTATGCCAACCTGCGCTCCACCCAGACGGTCAAGGTTTTCACCAGTGGCTTCGTGAACAAACCCGGCCTTTATCAGGGCTGCGCATCCGACTCCGTGCTCTACTTCCTGGACCGCGCCGGCGGAATCGATCCCGAACGCGGTAGCTACTTAAACGTATCCATCCTCAGGCGCGGCCAATCCATCGCCGTGGTCAACCTCTATGACTTTCTCGAAAAGGGAACCCTGCCAATCACACAGTTTCGAGACGGTGATGTTATACTCGTCGGACCACGTAGCCATACGCTCGTTATACAAGGAGATGTCATCAACTCCGGCCGCTTCGAATTCACCGGCGAACAAGCGCCCCTCGGCCACCTCCTCTCGCTCGCCTCGCCCAAAGCAGAAAGCACCAATGTAAACATCCGTCGCTCCCGCGGTGGCTCCGCCCAAGCCATAGCGTTCCCACTGCAAGACGCGACCAACAACCAAGTCGAGCCGGGCGATATTGTCGAAGTCACAAATCACAATGTGCCCAAGACCATTCTGGTATCGGTGGCGGGCGAATATGAAGGCAGCCAAAACCTGGTTTTGCCCTACGGAGCCGTGCTCGGACAGGCACTCGATAAGATCACTCCCTCGCCCCGATCCAACATGGGCGCGCTTCAAGTATTCCGCCGGTCGGTCGCCAACCGCCAAAAGGTGCTGCTTCAGCAGTCTTTGGACAACCTGGAACGCAATGTATATAACGCGCAGTCCTCGTCGCTCGAAGAAGCTAAACTGCGCCAAGTCGAAGCCGAGATGATCCTCGCCTTTATCAAACGTGCGCGAACCGTGGAACCAAAAGGACAGGTCTTGCTGGAGAGCCCGGCCAAGGCCGACCAATTACAGCTGGAAGATGGTGACGTTTTATACATTCCCACCCAGAGTTCTCTCGTAAACGTGAACGGGGAAGTCCGCTTCCCCAATACACAAACCTATCGCCCACGGGATAGTGTCGGAGATTATATTGATCGCGCCGGAGGCTTCACTGCCAGCGCCGATATCAAGGAACTCATCGTGATTCGGACCAACGGCGCCATCGACACCGTCGGCAAAGGCCACGGAGCCAACCTGAAGCCGGGCGACGAAATCATCGTCCTTCCGAAGCCCGACAAGAAGGGCCTCCTGTTCGCAAAGGACATCAGCACGATCATCTACCAGATCGCGATAGCGACCCGCGTCGTGATCGGCCTTTAACCACCGACATCACCCGCCATGATCTCCATCGAAAAGGCGCTTTTTATCAATTTAACCAGCGGGCTTTCCCTAGGAGCCGCGTGGCGAGGTCAGGCAACCGACCCCATCGCCCCCAACGATGTGCCCGCGACACTTATATTAAACGGCCTCCACGTCGCAGAGTTGCGTCAACTCTGGGAAAAGCAGGCCGCGCCCGCTTGCGAGTGCATACAAGCACTGTCAGCCCAGGCCGATCGCCTACTCAATGAAGGCCCTTGGTCAGTCGTCGATAAAGCAGACCTCCCTCCGGGCTTCGATCCGCACAATTACCTAAGCCTGGCGAAGTATTGGCGGCCCAACCCCGACACGCCGGACGGACTTCCTTACATCAACTGCGATGGCGAACCAAATCCTGAATGTTATTCAGATCGTTATGATCTTATCCGCTTCGAGCGGTTTAGCGAAGCCACGCTCGCCCTGGCGCTTTCCGCATATTTGACCGGCAACCCGCAGCATCGCGACCGTGCCCTGCTCCTGCTAGACACTTGGTTTACCGCTCCCGCTACCCGACAGAACCCCGAGTTCCAATACAGCCAACAAATACCCGGCGACACCAAGCTTCGCTGGAGCGGAGTGATCGAGGCCCGACGATATATATATATTATCGAGGCCATCCGCCTACTTGAAGCCAGCGCCCCGCTGCCGGACACGCTGAAGAGCAGCCTTACATTCTGGTTCCGCACCTTTTTGGACTGGCTTCGCGATAGCGAGATCGGCGTGCGCGCGTCCGTCGCCGAAAACAATATCGGCCTGTGGTATGACCTCCAATGCATGGTGTATGCGTGCTTTATAGGTGACGAGCCCCTCGCACAAAAGATTCTCATCACTCAGGCCGTTCAGCGTATATCAACGCAATGCTCCTCCGACGGCGCAATGGAGCACGAGTTGAAGCGCGCCAAACCCTATGAATATACTGCATTTGCACTCACCGCGCTAGCCGGCATCGCCGCTATTGGAGATCGCCTCGGGCTTCCGATTTGGGAGATCGAAAACTCCGAGGGCCGCATACTCGAAACCGCTTGTGCGTGGTTTCAGTCCCTGCCCGCCGCTCAAGAACTTAAACTCGGCCTGCTGGCACCCGGCCCGCTCAACGCGGAACCAACCGCAACCACGATCTCCGACCTTACCCTGCAATTGGGGCTGCTTACTCGCGTGGCGGAAGCGCGCCGTCATCGAGTCCAAGAGC
This sequence comes from uncultured Opitutaceae bacterium, assembly GCA_967755175.1. Lineage (GTDB taxonomy): Bacteria > Verrucomicrobiota > Verrucomicrobiia > Opitutales > Opitutaceae > Rariglobus. The sequence goes on from CBRAFO010000006.1 coordinate 85,432, forward strand.
TTAAGCATCGGATCCATGAGCTCAGACACAAAAGCATGGAGGAGCGCCGCGAAGCATCCGCCAAGATTTCCGAGTGCACCCAAACCATCGCCGATTTAAAAAATCAGCAGGCGCAAGAGCATGAGGCTGCCTGCGTAAAAGTAGCTCAATTAGCTAAACTCCAAGAAAATACTGAGTCGCTCGCCCGAGCACTAGTCGAACAAAAGGATCAGGCGAAGGCCCGCATCACCGACTTGGAGCAACGGGTTCGTAATCATAAGGAGCGAATCCACGTGCTGGAGACGCGCGCCACCGAACGCGAAGCCCGGCTCCACCTAGTCCAGGCCAACCTTTGCCAAATCAAGGGCCGGCTTTCCTATCGCATGGCCAAGCCGCTGCGTATTGTCGACCGACTCTTCCCGTCCACAGCCACACCTCCTCCGCCGCGCGGGAAAGAGCAGCCCAAAGCCCCCCTATCCTTACCCGAGGCGGAAACCACTCCCAGCGCCACTTCCCTCGATGAGCGCAACACCTTCGCTCTATATAGAGTCATCGGCAACGATCTCTATCCGCGCCACGAAAAAGGCCAGAACCGGCGAAACCTGGAGTTCATTCTCAAAAACGAACCCCAACTTCCCGGATGCGAAAAACATTGGGTCATCAATCGCATTGTCGATGCCGACGAACAGGCCGCGATCCTCGATCTCCTCAGAAAACATAAGCAGGAGTGGATATTAATCCCCTTCGATATGGATGAATATAAGGATGTGAATTGGGACTACAGCAAATTGCCGCACCCGGATTACCTCGCCAGTAGGGAATTCAACGAGCTTCCGCTTCACGCCCAAGAACTATTCAGGATGTCCACCTACCGCCTGAAAAACAATTACGTGATGAACAATAATGGAGCCCGCAACACCGCCCTCGCCCATGGCCGCACCCAAGCGAGATGGGTGCTTCCATGGGACGGAAATTGTTTTATCACGGAGGACGCCTGGAAACAGATTCGCACTGCGGTTAAGCTGCACGCGAACTCAACGTATTTCACCGTTCCGATGGAGCGGGTTCAGGACAACCGCGCATTGCTAAAGAAGGGATACAAACCGGCCCCTACCGAGGAGCCGCAGATTATATTTAGATACGATTCCAGTGCTGTATTTAACGAAGCATTTGCCTACGGCCGCCGCCCTAAAGTCGAGATGCTTTGGCACCTGAAAGTGCCCGGGCCTTGGGATAGCTGGACCGACCACGAGAGCGACCAACCACGCCGCCCCGCCGCTCTTGATGCAGGCGAGGTTCGTGCGGCGGGCTGGGTCGCGAGACTGTTTTCGGGCAACGCCAAGGCCGAAGGAACTTCCGGTAAAGCAGCCCACGTTCGCGCGAAAGCCCGAAATGAAGCGATCATCACCGCGCTGGAATGGATCGATGCTCGCGCAAAACACTACAGCCCGGCCGCGGCACACGTAAAATTCGCTGAACCCGAGCTCGACTACTCCACCGATCCAATCATCCCCAAAATCTCGGATCGCATTGAAGAACTTCAGTCCGTCATCGACGGGCAACCCATCCTTCACCGCACCCCGGTGGCCTTCGCGATTTCACTTAAGAGCAAATGCGTCTCCAAGAACTGGGCGGTCGTCGAACTGAACCTGGCCCGCACTCTGCGCTCGATTATAAACAATACCCACCAGGAGTTTATTGTCGTCGTCGCGGGTCATGAACGGCCCGAGATAGCCGAATTAGATAATCCCAAGGTGAAGTGGATTTCCGTAAACGTCCCTATCCCGCAAAGCCCCCAACAGTATCCGGCCGACAAGATGCGCAAGCGGCGCGCCATCGGCGCCTACCTGCGGAAAACAGGCTTCTGCGGCTACTTCGCCCCGTGCGATGCGGACGACTGGATCAACCATCGCTATATCGAGTTTTTGCACAAAACGCCGGTTACTGACGGCATTATCTTTGACTCCGGGGTGATGGTAAATTGCCACACCAAGGAGGCATGGATTCGCGAAAACCGCTTCTATATCGGCTGCGGCACCTCGGCCGCCCTGTATTTAAAGCCGGAGGACTTCCTTAAGACGCCATCGGAGGAGCTGACCGGGAATCACGGCTTCAAGTGCGCCCTCGGCGGTCACGGACAAATGGAGGCCAGCCTGCGAGAGATTGGCCGCACGCCCATTTATATTAAATTCCCCATGGTTACGTGGGTGCTCTGCAATGGAGAAAACGCCTCTTTGGAGATGGGAAAAAAGAGTATCACCATAGGCGCGCAGAATTATAAAAACGTCAGCATGGGTTTCGACGCCGGGATCACCTCGTTTTTTAAGATTACCGAGCCATCCAGCGCCCTACCCTACAAAGCCCCGGAGCCACGCCCAATACAATTGGCCGCTTGATTCATCAGGGGCACCCCTACTCCTCAACCGCTGTCTATCCCGCACAGCCAGCCATCGCTTCGCCTCGCATATTTATGAATGCAATAAACCACCATAAAAGGCTTGGCCGGCGAACAGGAAGCACTGCCCGCATTTTTTATATACAGCTTATCCTGCTCGCGGGCATTGCGGCCCTAGGATCGGCATCGCTGCATGCGGCGGAATCCGCCACATGGCGGCAGTTCGTAACCGCCAAGAGCAAAGGGACCGAGCCTATATTGCCCGACTTCTCCTTCGCGGGCTACCACGCAGGCGCCGACGCCATCGCCACCATCGGCGGGCCTGTATTTGATGTGACCAAATTCGGAGCGAAGGGCGACGGCAAAGCCGATGACCAAACGGCGATCCAGAATGCGATCAATGCAGCCGAGGGAGCTGGCGGTGGAGTCGTCTGGTTCCCGCCGGGCACGTTCCGCATCAATGCAGATCTCACCAACCGGCGCCCGCTCCTTATCGAGAGGAGCAAAATCATTCTACGCGGCAGCGGCACGAACAAGGGAGGCACCACTATATTAATTGATGAGCCCACCATGAAGTTCGCCACCAACAACTCCGACCCGAATGCACCGCAAGACGCAGGCGGCTCGGAGGCGACAGCCGAATGGATGATTCAGGTCAAACCCTCGACCGATAATCACGCCCTTCTAGCCAAAGTAACGGGAGACACCGCCCGCGAGGCATTTACCCTTACCGTAGATGATGCCTCGAAGCTCCATCCCGGCATGTGGGTCACACTTAAAGTGGTCAGCAAAGAGATGATTCCCGGCATGATTGCCCCTTATAAATTGGCAAACCTGCCTCCCGAATGGACGCGTATACGCAACGGCATCGGCGTGCAGGAACATCACTTGGTCAAGACGGTGGAGGGAAACCAGGTAACCCTGCGCGAGCCCGTAAAAACCGCGATTAAGGCAAGCCACGGATGGACGCTCGCCGGATATACAAACATCTCCGAGATCGGGATAGAGGACATCTGCTTCCAGGGAGGCTGGCTGGGAAAATTCGTCCACCATCGCAGCTATATGGACGACTTTGGCTGGTCCGCTTTAAAGCTCATCAACACCGTCGATTCCTGGGTGAGGCGCTGCTCGTTTATTAATTTCAATGCATGCCTCGGTGCGGAGTCCTGTTCCTATATATCAATCCAACAGGTCGTGCTCGCGGGCACGATGGGACACGTGTCGCTTGATGACCACCCGCGCTCCACCGGCATGCTTTACGGATTGATGGAGGATCGCATGGAACATCAGGACGAGCTGGTTGATACAACCCATGGAATCGGCGCGGCGGCCAGTGCGGTCTGCACAGTATTCTGGCGCTATACCATGCAGTTGGACGAGTCCTGCGACATGCATGGCAACTTCCCCTACGCCACGCTTTTTGATGCCGTGACCGGCGGGAACTTAGGCAGCAGCGGCGGACCAGTCGCCTCATTCCCTAACCACCTGAGAGACTTCGTCGCTTGGAACTTTTATCAACGAAAGGCGCCGACCAAACTCGGCAATCATAAGAAAATATACGACTACTGGTGCGGACGACCCTATATCGTCATGCCCATCTGGGTCGGCATGTATGGCGACCTCATTCCGGTTAATAAAGCAACCCTGCTCATAAACGAGTCCTACGGACGAAAGGTGGAGCCTGAGTCGTTGTTCGAAGCCCAGCTGGCATTGCGCTTCGGAGGCAAGGCGCCGGCTTGGGTGGAGCAGGCCAAAACGGAATGGAGCCAAATGAATAAAAGCCTGCCAGACTTCCCCCATAGCGGGGACAATACACCGTGGGTGGCGGCCAAGCGGGCGCAAATCATACAGCTGATTCTCGATACACCGATGGTGAAGGAGAAAACCATGTCGAAGGACGCGCTTCGTAAGCAATGGCCCACCAAAGACGGAAAACACTGGGTCTCGTCGCGACCGGGCTTGGTCGACGCGGATGACGAGTAATCAACGCAATATAACATCATGCACTCATCCCCCTTTATATACGCCACCCTCTCCGTCATCTCGTCTCCGTATGCCAATGCCGTGCAGTCGGCCAACATGGTTTGCGCCTTCTCCCGGCTCTTCGATGACTTCTCGGCGATTTTCCGCTGTGACAACGACTATGATCTGCCGGAGCTTTTCGGGCGGTTCTCGCTTTTCCCGCCCCGCAACGCGCACATCATCCCAACGCGTCCGTGGGCAGACTGGAGCAATCTATATTTAGCGGGCTACGCCCGTTTTTTGCGCAATAAACCGAAATCCACCCTTGTCTATACGCGGAGCGGACGCGCCGCGTGGATCGCCAATCTATTTGGCTTTGAGACGATTATAGAACTTCACGATCCGCTCACACCAACTTACGCCAACTGGCTGCGGACGCTCGTGAGGAGGAATAACTTATGCCGGCTCGTCGCAACCACCCCGAGGCTTAAAGCCGATCTCGTTGACCAAACAGGAATCGCGCCCGAACACGTCTTGGTTGCTGGCGGCGGAGCCAATCCACTCTTTCTCGACCTGCCTCCTAGGCCCTGCGTTTCGAAATATGATTTCAATGTAGGCTACGCCGGCAGTGCATTTAGGGGCAAGGGCGTGGAAATGATGATCGCCTGTGCGGCACGACTGCCGCAGGTCGGCTTTCATGTGGTGGGACCGACCCCGGAGGAATGCCGGGCGTTCGGCTCCTTCGGTCCCAATATGGTTTTCCATCGCCGCAAAGATAACCGCGAGACCATTGAAGTATTAAAAGGCATGGACTGCCTGCTGCTGGGCAGCAAACGCTCGATCATCATTCAAAGCGGGGCCGATATCGGACAGCACACGTCGCCGCTCAAGATGTTCGAATATATGGCATGCGGTCGCGCCATTATAGCCTCCGATCTGCCCGTCCTAAACACGACGCTGCATCACGGTAAAAACGCCCTGCTGGCCGCCCCCGACGACGTGGACGGGTTTTGCGCGCAGATTCAATTGCTCAAGAAAGACCCCGAGCTACGTCGGCGGTTGGGTGACGAGGCCCGTCGCGACTTTAAGGCGTCCTATTCTTGGGATATCCGAGCGCGCACGATCCAGCGCTTTATCGATAAGCAACCGACTCCACCTGATTACATCCATGCGCTCCCCTCGGTGGCTGCGTAATTCCTGCCGGCGCGTGCGGGCTTTGCTCGCGCCGTCCAAGGGCTCCGTTGAGGCAATTCGCAAACTTAAAATCCGCGAGGCACCTCTCCGCGATGTATATAGCGCCTGCGATCTGGCCGGCGCACC